>NZ_JBHJSJ010000009.1:0-49170 GCF_042268845.1 Kitasatospora sp. NPDC056273
TGTTTTTTGTGTGTTAGGGGAAGATGTTTTGGCCGGGGGTGAGGGTGTGGGTGGGGTCGTAGGTGTTTTTGGCGTTGGTGAGGGTGGTCCAGTGGGGGCCGTAGTGGTTTTGCCAGTCGGTTTGGGTCATGTTGGGGATGGCGCCGACGAGGTAGCGTTTGGCGCCGAGTTGGGTGGCGGTGTTGTAGAGGGTGCGGTTGCGGGTGAGGGCGGGTTGGGGGTTGGTGTTGGGGTGGGGGAAGGCGAGGAAGTCGAAGAGGTAGGTGGTGGGTTCGTTGGGGGTGATGGCGAGGGGGTGGGTGAGTTTGTTGGTGTGGAAGGGGTAGCAGAGGAGGAGGCCGGCGCCGATGTCGTCGGGGGTGATGTGGGGGAGGGCTTGGTTGAGGAAGGTGGGGGTGGTGGTGGCGGGGAGGAAGAGGGAGAGCCAGGGTTTGGGGGCGTTCCAGTAGCCGAGGTTTTTGATGGTGTCGGCGAAGGTGTCGGCGCGGTAGGTGTAGTCGCGGTAGGTGGTGTCGTTGGTTTCGGTGGTGGTGGGGTTGAGTCCGGTGAGGAGGGTTTGGGGGTTGGGGGGTGTGGTGTTGTAGTGGGCGACGGCTTCGATTTTGTAGCGGGGGGGTTGTCCGTTGGGTTGGATGAGGATTTCGCCGACTTGGGAGGGGAAGCGGCCGTCGTTGAGGATGGTTTGTTGGTCGGTGAGGAAGGTGTGTTGGTCGTTGTAGGTGAGGGTGAGGACGAGGGCGCGTGTGGGGGCGGGGATGAGTTTGACGGTGGCGCGGGTGATGATGCCGACTTGGCCGGCGCCGGCGAGGGCGGTGTGGAAGAGGTCGGGGTTGCGGGTGGGGGTGGCGGTGAGGATGCGGCCGGTGCCGGTGACGATTTCGATGGATTCGACGGTGTCGGCTTGGAGGCCGTGTTTGTGGACGGTGGAGCCGATGCCGCCGATGCTGATGGTGCCGCCGATGGAGAGGTGGAGGTAGTCGGTGAGGCAGGGGGGTGTGAGGTTTTGGGCGAGGGCGGCGTCGGTGAGTTGGGCCCAGGTGACGCCGGCGTCGACGGTGGCGTTGGTGGGGGTGATGGTGTGGATGCGGTTGAGGGCGCGGGCGTTGATGCTGATGCCGCCGGCGGCGCCGGCTTGGCCGTAGTTGGAGTGTGATTCGAGGTCGTTGCCGGTGCCGCTTTGGCCGTTCATGGCGACTTTGAGGCCGTTGTGGCGGGCGTAGTTGATGATGTTGGCGATGTCGTGGGGGCCGGCGGGGTTGAGGACGGCGTAGGGGGTGGTGGTGGTGAGGCGGCCGAAGTCGTGGGCGTGGGCGGTGGTGGTGGTGGGGTTGGTGGTGAGGGTGCCTTGGAGGGGGGGTAGGGGGGCGATGTGTCCGGGGGGTGTGGGGGTGTTGGTGGTGGCCCAGGTGCGGGTGGTGGTGTTGAAGCCGATGATGGTGGCGGCTGCCGCGGTGAGGAGGGTGCGTCGGGTGAGGTCGGGGTGGGTCATGCGGGGTGGTCTCCTTGGTGGTGTGGGTGGTTGGTGGTGGGGGGTGGTGGGCGGGCCTGGTTGGTGCGGGGCTTGCGGGGCGGGTGCCCTGGTGGGTGTTAAGTCTCTTTAGTGCCGGGGTGGTTCGGTGTGGTGTCCGGGCCGGTGGTGGTGGCGTCCTGGCCGGGCGGCCGGGTGGCGGTGCCCGGTGGTGCGGGTGGTTGTCGGGGTCCTGGCCGTGGTCGGTCTGGTTGCCGGTCTTCGGTTCGCGGCTGGTCCCGGGTGGTCGGTGTTCGGTGGTGCTGCCCGGTTGCTGCGGGGGCTTCGGGGGCGGCGTCCCGGGGCGGTTGATTCCTGAAGTCCCGTTCGCGGCGGGCTGGTTGTGGCTGTCCGGGGTGGTGCCCGGGGTGGTTCCGCCGGCGGCCTGGTGGTGTCCGGGTGCGCTGGGTGGTGTCCTTGGGCGGGCGGGTCGCGGGGGCCCTGTTGGTCCGGGGTGGTGCGGGAGAGGGGTGTCCGACCGGGCTCTTGGGGCGGGCGGGGGAGTGAAGTCCCCTTCGTGTTGGGCCTGTTGATGCTGGTATGGGACCTCGGTCTTGCTTGCTTGCCTGCCTGCCGGTCCTGTCCGGCCCCCTGTCGGTTTCTCTGGTGTTGCTGTGCTGCGACGGCGTCCGTACTGGTTCCTGCTGGGGCTACCGGCCTTGCTGGTTCTGCCGTTTCGCTCTTGCTGTCCTGCTTCAGCCGGTCGTACTGGCCGTTCCTGCCGGTCTCACCGCGGTGGTCGTACCGGTTGCTTCTGCCGACTGCTTCTACTGGCGTCGTTGTTGCCAGTGCACGGGCTTCGTCGGTTCGGGTCGTGCTGGTCTTCGGGTTCTGCCGGCCGGTCTTGTTGGTCCGGCCGTAGTGGCTGTACCGGCTCTCCTGCTGTGCCGTTCCTGCTGGCCCGTGCCGACCGTTTCCAGCGTTCTGGTCCTTGCCGGCTGTTCCTGCTGTCGGTACTGGTCCTGGTGCTCTGGTTTTGCGGGTGTCGCCGGTTGTTCCTGCCGGTCCCGTCGTTCAGGTGGACCGGCCCTTCTCGGTCTTGCCGTGCTGTGAGTGCGTCTGTCCGTACTGGTTCCTGCTGGGGCTACCGGTCCTGCTGGCCCCGCCGTTCCGCTCTTGCCGGCCGCCTCGTCGGCCCTGCTGGCCCGGTCCTGCCGGTCCTACCTGCTTGCCGGTCCTGCTGGTTGAGGGGTGCGGGGCTGGTTCTCTTGCTGTTCTGCTCCAGCTGGTCGCGCCGGCCGGTCTTGTTGGTCCGGCCGTAGTGGTTGTACCGGCTCTCCTGCTGTGCCGTTCCTGCTGGCCCGTGCTGACCGCTTCCAGCGCTCTGGTCCTTGCCGGCCGTTCCTGCTGTCGGTACTGGTCCTGGTGCTCTGGTTTTGCGGGTGTCGCCGGTGGTTCCTGCCGGTCCTGTCGCCCAGGTGGACCGGCCCTTCCGGTCGGTCGTGCCGTGCTGTGAGTGCTTGCGTCCGTGCTGGTTCCTGCTGGTGTTACCGGCCTTGTCGGCGTCACCGGCTTGGTCCTGGCAGCTGCCCGGTTGGCGCTGCTGGCCCGGTTGTCCCGGCGCTGCCTGTTCGCTGGTCGTACTGGTTGTGGTGGCGGGGGGCCAGCTTTGTTGCTGTTGTGCTTCAGCTGGCCGTGCTGGGTGTTCCTGCGGGTCTTCGGGTCTCAGCGCATTTGGCTTCGTTGGTCCTGGCCGTGCTGGCTTTTGCCGCTGCCGCTGCCGCTGCCGCTGCCGCTGCCGCTGCCGCTGCCCGCTGGGCCCGTGCCCGGTGCTGTGTGTTGTTGTGGGGTGGGTGGCCGGTCCGTGGTGTGGGCCGGCCTGTCCGTTGTTCCCCTTGTCCCCTTGCTCGTTGTCCCTTGCCCGTTGTTCTTGTTCCCGGTGCCGGTTGTCTCTGTCCTGTGTCCCTGTCCGCGTGTCCTCGTCCTTGTTCGGGCGGGCCGTGGCCGTGTGCGGGTGTGGGCGTGTGGGTTCGGGCCGTGGGCGCGTGCGTGCGGGTGTGGGCGCGTGTGGGCCGTTGGCGTGCGCGGGTGCCGGGGGTGGGGGTGGGTTAGGGGTTGGGGGTGTGGTTGGTGTGGGTGGTGGTTTGGTAGTTGGTGAGGTCGAAGGTGCGGGTTTGGTGGCGGAAGCGCCAGGTGTAGGTGGGCCAGATGGAGGGGTTGTTGCCTTTGGTGTCGGTGTACCAGCTGGTGCAGCCGCCGGTGTTCCAGACGGTGTTTTTGAGGCGGTTTTGGAGGGTGTTGTTGTAGGTGGTCTGGGCGTGGGGGTGGACGTCGAGGGTGGTGAGGTGGTGGGTGTGGAGGGTTTTGAGGGCGGCGAGGATGTAGGTGATCTGCGCTTCGATCATGACGGTTTGGGAGGAGTGGCCGAGGGTGGTGTTGGGGCCGAGGAGCATGAAGAGGTTGGGGAAGCCGTGGATGGTGGTGCCGCGGTGGGCGGTCATGCCGTCGCGGTTCCAGGTGTCGGCGAGGGTGTGTCCGTTTCGGCCGTGGATGAGGTGGGCGACGGGGCGGTCGGTGGCGGTGAAGCCGGTGGCGAGGATGATGGTGTCGATGTGGCGGGTGGTGCCGTCGGTGGTGGTGATGTGGGTGGGGCCGATGCGGGTGATGGTGTCGGAGACGATGTCGACGTTGGGTTGCTGGATGGCGGGGTACCAGGTGTTGGAGAAGAGGAGGCGTTTGCAGCCGACGGTGTAGTCGGGGGTGAGGCGCTTGCGCAGGGCGGGGTCGGTGACGGATTTCTTGAGGTGGCCGGCGGCCATGTTCTTCATGCCGGTGGTGCGGGAGGGGCGGGACATGAAGAACGCGACGATTTCGCGGCCGTGTTTGTTGAAGGTGCGGCGGAAGCGCTGGTAGCCGGGGAGGTGGCGGAGCATCCAGGTGTGGCGGGGGGTGTTGGGTTTGTCGGGTTTGGCGGCGACCCAGGGGGGTGTGCGCTGGTAGAGGTCGAGGCGGTTGACGTCGGGTTGGATGGCGGGGACGAACTGGATGGCGGAGGCGCCGGTGCCGATGACGGCGACGTTGCGGCCGGTCAGGTCGTGGTCGTGGTTCCAGCGTGAGGAGTGGAAGACGGTTCCGGTGAAGGTGTCGAGGCCGGGGATGTTGGGGATGGCGGGGTCGGAGAGGTAGCCGGTGCCGGTGATGAGGGCTTGGGCGGTGTAGCGGCCGTGTTTGGTGCGGATGTCCCAGTGGTGGTGGGTGTCGTTCCAGGTGGCGTCGAGGAGTTCGTGGTCGTAGCGCAGGTGGGGGTCGACGCCGTGTCGGGTGGCGCAGTCCTTGAGGTAGGCGTGGACTTCGGCCTGGGTGGCGAAGGTGGACTTCCAGTCGGGGTTGCGGGCGAAGGAGTAGGAGTAGAGGTGGGCCTGGACGTCGCAGGCGCAGCCGGGGTAGGTGTTGTCGCGCCAGGTGCCGCCGAGGTCGGTGGCGCGTTCGAAGACGAGGAAGTCGTCGATGCCGGCTTTGAGGAGGCCGATGGCGGTGCCGAGGCCGGAGATGCCGGCGCCGATGACGGCGACTTTGAGGTGGCGGACGGCGAGGTCGCCGGTGGGGTGGGGGGCGGTGGCGTGCTCGGTGCCGGCGGTGGTGCCGGCGGCGGCGACGGTGATGGCCGCGGCGGTGGCCGTACGGGTGCCCGTGCCGGTGGTGCGGGCCGGGGTGCGGGGGGCGGTCGTGGTGGCGCCCGTGCCGGAGGCGGAGGCACTGCCGGTCGTGCCCGTGCTGGTTCCCGTACCGGTGGCCGTACCGTTGCCGGTGGCCGTGCTGCTGCTGCTTCCGGTGGCCGTGCCCGCGCCGGTGCCGGCCTTTCCGGTGCTGGCGGTGCCGCTGCCGGTGGCCGTGCCGGAGGCGGCCGTGCCCGTACCGGTACCGGTGCCGGCCCTACCGGTGCCGGTGGCGGTGTTGGCGGTGTTGGTGCCCGTGTTGTTGGTGGTGGGGGTGGGGGCCACCCCCGCCGCCGGGGCTGTGCCGGTGCTGGCGTCGGTGGGTGTGCCGGTGCCGGTGGTGGTGGTGTTGGTGGTGCGGTTGGGGGCGGGGGTGGTGGTCATGGCGTCGGTGTCCTTGTCTCGGGTGTCCTGGGTGGGCCCGGGGGTCAGGCGCGGCGGGTGAGGGTGACGCGGAAGTTGTTGAAGATGTGGTCTTCGAGGGTGTAGGCGAAGATGTCGAGGTAGCGCTCGAAGCGGGCGACGGTGGTCTCGTCGGTCATGGTGACGGCTTCGTCGCGGCGGGCGGCGAGGAGTTGGAGCCAGGCGCGGCAGGCGCGGGCGAAGGACTCGGGTTCGTTGCGGATCTCGGTGACCTCGAAGAGGCCGTCGAGGCCGGCGGCGAGTTCGGGCAGGCGGGGGATGTGGCAGCCTTCGAACTCTTCGCGCTGGAGGAATTTGAGGTCGTCGAGGAGCTGGCGGCGCAGTGGGGGGTTCTCGACGGTCATGGTGTGCAGGACGAAGCGGGCGCCGGGTTTGAGGAGGGAGTGGACCTGCTTGAAGAAGACGCGGTAGCGCTGGGTGCGCTCTTTGGGGGTGAGGGAGGACAGGACGAAGTGTTCGAGGGCGTTGATGCAGAACGCGGCGTCGTAGGGGGCCTGGCCGTCGGCGAGGCGGTGGTCTTCCCAGCTTTCGACGCGGGCTTCGATGGCGGGGTTGTTCAGGGCGTCGACGAAGTCGGCCTGGGTGCGGGAGAGGGTGACGCCGACGGCCTTCTTGACGCCGTGGACGGTGGTGAGGCGGTTGAGCATGGTGCCCCAGCCGCAGCCGATGTCCAGGACGGTGTCGGTGTGGGCGGCGCGGGCGAGGTCGGTGAAGGCGTCGAGTTTGCGTTCCTGGGCCTCGTCGAGGACGGCGACGAGGTCCTCGCCGTCCTCCCAGTAGCCGCCGGAGTACATCATGGTGGGGCCGAGGATGAGCCGGTAGAGCTCGTTGGGGACCTCGTAGTGGTGGCGGATGGCCTCGACGTCGGGGTTGATGGTGCGGGCTTCGACGGTGGTCATGGGATGGGGCCCCTCGGTTGACGGTTGTGGGTGTGTGGGGTTGTCGGACGGTGGTGGGTCGGCCGGGGTGGGGTGGGCGGGTGGGCGGCCCGGTCGGGCCGTTTCCGTGGTGGTCGGCCCGGTGCGGGCCGGGGTGACAGGTCCGGCCGCTGTCCTGGTGCCGGCGGTGGGCGGCTGGGTGCCGTCCGGTGTCCGACGGTGGTCTTGCTGAACTCGGCGGCTGTCCCGGGTGGTTGGTGCCGTCCGGGAGAACGGTCGGGCCGTTCGGTGCCGCGTGGTGTGGTGCTGGGCCGGCCGTCGTTCAGGGCGGCTGGGTGCCGTCCGGTGTGCGGCGGTGGTTCCGGCTGAACTCGGCCGCTGTCCCGGGTGGTTGGTGTCGTCCGGGGCGGGCGGTGCGGCCGTTCGCGGTTCTTCGGTGTCTGCCGTGTCGGGCGGCTGGGTGACGCCCGGGTGGTCTTGCTGAACTCGGCCGTGTCCCCGGGTGGTTGGTGCCGTCCGGGGTGGCGGGTGCGGTGTCCGGCCGGGTGGTCGGTGGCGCCTGGTGCGGTGCCGGGCCGGTGGTGCGCGGTGGTCGCCGTGCGGGCCGGTACGGGCGGGGTGGTGCGGGGGCGGGGCTCGGGGTGGTGTGCGTGCGGGTGCGGTGTGTTGTGGGTCAGGTAAGCGTGTGTCTCGCAAGCGGTGCGCAAGGGGGCGGGGGGTGGGTGGGTTGCGGGCCGGTTGCGTGGGGGCGGGTTTCATGCGGTTTCGGCAAGACACGCGGCCCCCACGGCCTGTCGCGGGGGGTGCTTCGGTTCCCGGGTGGTGTCGACCGCTGTTCCCGGGGGGTCGTGCCGTGTTGTTCCGGAGGGTTCTCCCGCCGGCTGTCCCACCAGTTCCGCCCGTTGCGTCTGTTCCGCCTGCTTGTTGTCCGTCCGTCCGTTCGTCGTGGCCGTGTGTCCGCTCGTTCGTCCGTCCCCTCGGTGCCGTGTGTGGTGTGTTCCCGGGGGCGGGGTGCGGGTGCGGGGGCGGGGTGCGGGGGCCGGCCGGCCGGGGGTGGCGGTGCGGTGGTGCGGGTGGTGGTGCGGTGGTGCGGGTGGCCGGGAGGGTTTTCCGGAGCGGTGCGGTGCGGGTCCGCGGGTACGGGTTCGCCCGAGCCCTGTACGGGTTCGCCCGGGCCCTGTGCGGGGTGTCGCCGAGGCGCCCGGTTCCGTCTGCCCGTCTGCCGGCCCGCTTGTGTCCGTTCGTCCGCCAGTTCGCCTGCCCGCCCGTCCGTGTTTGTCGGCCGGCCGGTGGGTGGGGTGGTCGGGGTACGGGTGCGGGGCGGGGTGGCGGCGGTTGTTCCTGGCATGTTCATTCGACGCGTTGACGTGCCCATCACCCGGGAAACGGGGGTGGGCGAGGAGAGGAACGATCACTGATGTCTCAGATTCCCACGATCGAGGACCTGGCCCAGCAGCTCCAGGCGGTCTCCGGCGCGCAGGAGATCGACGCGGACGCCGCGCTGCAGCACATCGCGGACGTCGACTCGCTGGACCTGATGGAGTGGCTGTACGGCTTCCAGAACCAGTACCCGCACATCCCGGCGGACGAGTCGCTGTTCGCGGACATCGACGACACGACGACGCTGCGGGTGGTCCACGAGCGGATCCTGGCGCTCGTGCCGGCCGAGGCCAACTGAGAACCCGGCGCGGGCGGGCGGACGAGGAGAGGGGTCGGGTGGTGAGCGGTTTCGACGTCACCGGCTGGGGCATGTCGGTGCCCGAACGGGTGGTGACCAGTGCCGAGCTCGCGGAGCGTTTCGGCGTGGACGAGCACTGGATCGTCTCGCGGTGCGGGATCCGTGAGCGCAGGGCGGTGGGCCCGGGGCAGACCACGGCGTCGATGGCCGTGGAGGCCGGGCGCCGGGCCCTGGAACGCGCGGGCCTGACGGGCGCGGACATCGCGCACCTGATCGTGGCGACGGCGACCCCGGAGCAGCCCTCGCCGGCGACGTCGGCGTTCGTCCACGACGAGCTGGGCATCGCGGGCAGCGCCCACGACGTGAACTCCGAGTGCGCCGGCTTCGTGTACGGGCTGGTGACCGCGGCGGGCCTGCTGCGCATGGACCCGCGCCCGATCCTGCTGATCGGCTCGGACACCCACACGCTGACCGCGAACCCGCGGGACCGGGACCTGTCGATCCTGGTCGGCGACGGCGCGGGCGCGGTAGTCCTGCGGCCGGGCGCGGTGGACCGCATCCGGGCGTGGAACCTGGGCGCGGACGGCTCGTGCAAGAACAGCCTGAAGGTCCTCGCCGGGGGCTCGCGGATGCCCACCACCGAGCGGACCGTCGCCGAGGGCCTGCACTACGCGCAGATCAACGGCAACGAGATCTACCTGAACGCCGTGCGCTACACGGTGCGCACGATCCGCGAGACGCTGGAGCAGGCGAAGATCACACCGCAGGACGTCGACCACGTCATCCCGCACCAGGCGAACATCCGGATCATCAACTCGGTGCTCTCCCACACGGGGATCCCCGCGGACCGGCTGGTGACGAACCTGGAGCGCTACGGGAACACCGCGTCGGCGTCGATCCCGATCGCGCTGGCGGAGGCCCTGGACTCGGGTCGGGTCAAGGACGGCGACACGGTGCTTTTGGCCGGGTTCGGCGCGGGCATGACGTGGGGTTCGGTCCTGCTGACGTGGGGAGGGGTGGCGCGGTGAGCGGCAAGGACGCCTTCGGCGCCAGGCCCGACTCCCCGGTGGCGCTGGTCACCGGCGCCTCCGGGGGGCTGGGCAGCGAGCTGGCGCTGGCGCTGGACGCGGCGGGCTGCCGGGTCGCGGTGCACTACAACAGCTCCCGGGCCGGGGCGGAGAAGGTCGCCGCCCAGCTGGTCAACGACCACGTGCTGGTGAGCGGCTCGGTCGCCGACTGGGACGCGGTCACCGCGATGTACGAGCAGGTCAAGGCCGCGCTGGGGCCGGTGGACGTGCTCGTCAACAACGGGGCGGTCCGCAAGGACGCGCTGATGGCGATGCAGAACCCCGCCGAGTGGCGGCAGGTGATCGACACGAACCTCGTCGGCTCCTTCCACACCGCCAGGGCGTGCGTGCCGGCGATGCTGCGCGCCCGCTGGGGGCGGGTGGTGAACATCGTCTCCCCGTCGGCGCTGATCGCCACCGCCGGGCAGACCGCCTACTCGGCGTCCAAGGCCGGCCTGATCGGGCTGACCCGCACGCTCGCGGCGGAGTGCGGCCGCCGGGGGGTGACCGTCAACGCCCTGTCACCCGGCTTCATGATCACCGGCATGACGGACACCCTGCCCGAGCACGTGGTGGCGGGCATGCGGGAGAAGGTCCCGGTGCCGCGGTTCGTCACCCCGCGCGAGGTCGCCCGCTCGATCACGCTGTTCCTCGACCAGGACTGCATGACCGGCCAGGTCATCAGCATCGACTCGGGAGCCTCCATCACCTGACCCGGTGCCCCGGGCACCCGGCCGCCCCGGGTGTGTCCGCCCGGGACCGGGCCGCCGGACCCGTCCGTCCGGGTACCCGGGTCCGTCCGCCCGGGTCCGCTCCGGGCCGGTGGCCGGTGGCCGGTGGCCGGTGGCCGGTGGCCGGTGGCCGGTGGCCGGTTCCCGGTCCGCGGGTCGCCTCGTGCCGCGCCCTCTCGGCCTCCTGTCCGGCCCCGTGCCGGACAGGGGGCCGAGGGGGCGCACCCGCGTTCCCGCTCGGGGGTGTCGCGGCAGGCCCCGGCCGGGCACGCGGCAGCGGCAGCCCCGCCCCGCCCGCTACCGCCCGCCGGCCGCTCCGGAAGCCGCCCGCCCGCCTGGCCGTCCCGCGGCCGGCGGCGTCGTTCCCCTCGCGGAGGGTCCGGCCGGCCTCGCGTCCTACCCCTGGAATGGGTCCTCCAGGACGGGGATGCAGGGTGACAGCAGCGGATCCGCGTGCTCGCTCACCCGTCCGCGGGCCATCCTGTGGACGAGGACCTCGTTCTCACGGCCGGGGTCCTCGTCGTCGCGTACGTGCAGCAGGCCGTAGGAGCCCGGCGCCCGTTCACCGACCTCGCGGAAGAACGCCGGGATCCGCGCGTCACGGTGGTTCGAGAAGCCGCCGAAGTGGACGAACACCTCCCCGTTCATCCACCGCAGATCGAGCAGGTACGGGCTGCCGATCTCCCGGATGCGCTCCTCGATACCCCCGACGATCAGCCGGAGACGGTCGTCGTCGTACTCCTCGTCGTCGGCGCCGGCGCTCTCCAGAACCTTGATCCAGCCGTGGTACTCGAACATGGGCCGCAGCCTACTGAGCGGTCGACCGGCGCCCCACTCGATTCCCGTCCACCCGGGGGCCCGCGGTGTCCAGCCGTCAGCCGCGTGAGGAGCGCAGGTCCGCACCCGCGGCCGCCCGCCGTCCCCGCGCGCCGCCCGTGCTGTCGGTGGTGCCGGTGGTGACGGTGGTGTGTCGGTGGCGGGACAGCGTCCTGCCGGTGTGCCGACAGCGGTCGACGCAAGACTCGGTGACGCCCGATCAGGAACACACGACGACGAGGGAGCCGCCCGTGCCCCGACCCCGGCCCGCCACCGCCTTCCGCACCGCCTTGCGTACCGCTTCGCGTACCGCGTTCCGTGCCGCCACGGCCGTGCTCGTGCTGGCGGCCCTGGCCCCGGCCCACACCGCGACCGCCGCGCCCGCCGACACCGCCGCGACCGCCGACAACCCCGCCGCGCCCGCTGACACCGCCGCGCCCGCCGCGCCCGTGCCGCGCCTGCACTGGGACGGGCCCTGCGCCCAGGGCTTCGAGTGCGCCACCGCCGCCGTGCCGACGGACTACCGCGACCCGCGGGGAACACCGCTGGACCTGGCCCTGATCCGCCACCGCGCCACCGACCCGGCCCACCGCATCGGCTCGCTGTTCTTCAACCCCGGCGGCCCGGGCATCCCCGGCACCGCGGCCCTGCCCGCCGTCTACGGCCTCTTCCCCGAACAGGTCCGCCGGCGCTTCGACATCGTCAGCTTCGACCCGCGCGGCACCGGCGCCTCCACCACCCTCCACTGCTTCCCCGACCCCGCCGCCGAACAGGCCCTCCTCGACGGCCTGCCCGCCGGCTTCCCGACCGCCGCCGACCAGCAGAGCGCCTGGACCCGCGCCTACACCGGCCTCGCCCGCCACTGCGCCGACAACGACACCACCGGCCTGCTCGCCCACCTGTCCACCGCCGACACCGCCCGCGACCTCGACGTGCTGCGCCAGGCCGTCGGCGACCGGCGCCTCACCTACTGGGGCACCTCGTACGGGACCCTGCTCGGCGCCGTCTACGCCAACCTCTTCCCCGACCGGGTACGCGCGATGGTCCTGGACAGCGCCCTGGACCCGCGCGCCTGGTCCACCGGCCGCACCCCCCAGCAGCGCGCCCTGCCCCCGTTCCTGCGCACCGGCAGCGACCTCGCCTCCGCCCGCACCCTGGACGCCTTCCTCGACCGCTGCGCCGCGGCCGGCCCCGCGGCGTGCGCGTTCGCGGCGGGCGACGCGGACGCGACCCGCGCCAGGTTCGCCGCCCTCCTGGAGCGGCTGCGGCGCGGGCCGCTCGCGCCCGGCACGCCGGCGCGGGAGGTGACCTACGCCTTTGCGGTGTCCACCGTGGCGTCGATGCTGTACACGGCCGCGCCGCTGCCGGGCGTCCCCGACAGCGGCTGGGCGGCCCTGGGCGCGTGGCTGCAGCAGCTGTGGACCGCCCCCGACGCACCGCCCGCCCCCGCCCCCACCCCCGCCCCGGCACCGGCGCCGGGCGCGCTGTCGGGGCAGGCGCAGACCCTGGGCGCCCTGTGCGCGGACACCGTCAACCCGCCCGCCGGCGCCGACTACCCGGCCCTGGCCGCCCTCGCCGAGACGCGCTCCGGCGCCGTCGGCCCGTACTGGGTGTGGCAGACCCAGCGCTGCGCGTCCTGGCCCTCCCAGGCCGCCCGGGACCGGTACGACGGGCCGTGGGACCGCCGCACCGCCGCGCCCGTGCTGGTCGTCGCGAACACCGGTGACCCGGCCTGGCCCTACGAGGGCTCGCGCGCGATGGCGGACACCCTCGCCGGGGCCCGTCTGCTGACCGTCGACGGCTACGGGCACACGGTCCTGGGCAACCCGAGCGCCTGCGCGGCCGGGGCGCAGGAGCGCTACCTGGTGGAGGGGCGGCTGCCGGCGCCCGGGACGGTCTGCGCGCCGGACCGCCGGCCGTTCGCCCCGCAGGGCGCGTAGCGCTCCGGGGACGGCGGCGGTGGCGGCTGCACGGGCCGTCGCCGCCGTCGCGGTCGCGGTCGGGGCGGTGCCCGTTCCCCTCCTTTGCGCGGCGCGGGCCCGCCCCCTGCCGAGGGCGTGTCGGTTCCGGGGCCCGGGCGGGTCGTTGCGGGTCGCGGGCCGCGTCGTGCGGGGCGCCCGCCGGTGGTGTGGCCGTGGTGTCGGCGGTGGTGTCGGCGGCGGGCGGTACGGTCGCGGCATCCGAGTGAGGAGGGCCGCATGGCGACCGGGTGGAGCCTGACGATCGACTGCGCGCACCCGGCGAGGCCGGCCGGGTTCTGGGCGCTGGCGCTGGGCTACGTGCACAGGCCCGCGCCGGCGGGGTTCGGGAGCTGGGAGGAGTGGTTCTCCCGTCACGGGGTCCCGCGGGAGGAGTGGGACGACGGCGCGTACCTCTGCGATCCCGAGGGGACGGGTCCCGCCCTGTCCTTCCTGAAGGTGCCGGAGCCGAAGGCGGTGAAGAACCGGGTGCACGTGGACGTGCAGGCCGGCGGCGGCCGTGGGACGCCGTGGGAGGTGCGGTGGCCGCGCGTGGTCGAGGCGGTGGAGCGGCTGACCGCCGCGGGGGCGACGGTGGTCCGTGAGGAGGAGCTGCGGGGCAGGCCCGACCATGTGGTGCTGGCCGATCCGGAGGGCAACGAGTTCTGCGTGGTCTGACCGCGGGGATTCCCCTCCCGGCCCGGTCGCGGCTCTCCCGTCTCGAAGGACCTGGTCCGCGGGCATGGCCGCGGCCTGCGGCGACCAGAGCTCTTGAGACGTCGAGGTGCGGACCACACCCGGAAGGAGGCCCCGGCCGGTGCCGTCGGTCCCGTGTCGTTCGAGGGCGGCCGTCAGGTCTTCGCGGTTCACGACGCGCGGTATGGCGCGCTCTGCGGGTGCCCGGAAGTCCGCCGGTCCGCTGCCCTGGGCGGTCGGGGCCCGGCGCGACGGGCGCTGGTCCGACAGCCCGCTCGACCTTCACCGGGCGGGACGCCGGGCAGTACGGTGACCGACCGGAACCCGCCACCCACGAAAGGGGACACCGCCATGGTCCACCCGGCCGTCACCCGCCTCTCGGCCCTGATCGGGGAGCCGGGAACCCCGGGCGACAGCGTCGACTGGGACGAACTGGCCCGCACCACGGGCCTGCGCCTGCCCGCCGACTACCGCGACTTCGTCGCGCTCTACGGCGGCGGCGAGCTGGACGAGTACCTCGGCGTCAGCACGCCGCCGGTGGACGGCTCCCCGTACGGCGACCTCCTCGACGCACTGGACTTCGACCCCCGGCAGGAGCCGGCCGCACCCACCGGCGCCGCCCCGGAGGACCTGGAGAAGGGCAGGCTCCTGCCCTTCGCGGGCAGCGCCAATGGCGATGTGGTCTTCTGGCTCTGCGACACCCGTGACCCGGACGGCTGGGACGTCGTCGTCTTCAAGCGCCAGCCCGCATACCGGGAGGAACGCTGGGTCCGCTTCGCGGCGGGCTTCGGCGACTTCCTGGCCGGAACCCTCGACGGCACGCTGCCGAACCCCTTCGGCGACAGCGGCTTCACCAGGACCCCGCACACCTACCGCCACTGGCGCCGGCCGCTGTGACCCGCACGGCGTCCGCACGCGGCCGCCGGCTGCCGGTGGCCTGAGCGGGGCTGCCGGTGGTCAACGGTCCTTCCTCCCGGCCCCGTTGGCTTTCCCGGGTCCGCTCGGCGGCGGGCGGCCACGATCGGGGCCGGCCGCCGCATCCCGCTCACCGCGCCCGCCGCCTCCCGGCGTCCGGTCCCACCCCCGGCGACGGTCGCCTCCGGTGCCGACGGGAACGGCAACTCCCTGAACAGGGAGCGTGGTTGCGTCGCGGCCGCCGGCTGCTGGCCGCCGGAACCCGCTACGGGCCCGGTGGGAACACGTGACCCGTTGCGTACCGTCACCGGTCGCAGAGCGTGGGCCAGGGCCTTGTTCCGGGGCCGCTCGTCCGGTTCCGGGGGAGTGGTCGTCCTGCCCGGTGTGCGCGGGCATGCCGTCGACCTGACGGCGCCCCCTTCGCCGGGCCGGGGCCGGGGGAGGGGCGGCCGGTGTCAGGGGCGGTGCCGGGGGGCGGTGGCCCGGTTCCCGCCCGTCAGGCCGTCGAGGACCAGGTCCGTCAGGCGTTCGGGCAGGTCCGGTTCGTCGGGGCGGTGGCCGAGCAGGCAGCGGGTCTGGAGGGGGGCGCAGAGCAGTTCCAGTGCCAGGGCGGTGTCGGTGTCCGGGGGGAGTTCCCCGCGGTCCACGGCCCGGGCGATGATGGCGCCGGCCTGGTCGAGGCGGGAGTGCCAGAAGGTCTGCCAGGCCTCGGCGAGGTCGGGGTCGTCGGCGCTGAGGGCGGCGGCCCGGGCGACGGAGCGGCCGGTGGGGGTGGCGAGGTAGCGGGCCAGGGCGCGGGCGAAGGCGGCCAGGTCGGTGCGGACGGCCCCGGTGTCGGGGACGGGGACGCCCTCGTTGCTGCCGGTGAGCATGGCGTCCAGGACGAGTTTCTCCCGGGTGCCCCAACGCCGGTACACGGTGGTCTCGTTGACGCCGGCGCGGGCCGCGACCCCGGCGACGGTGAGCCGGTCGACGCCCTCCTCGGCCAGTACCTGCGCGGCGGCGTCCAGGACGGCCTGGCGTACGCGCGCGGCGCGCCCGCCCGGGCGGCGGCGCACCGGCTGCGGCTCCGACTCCGGGTGCGGCTGCGGCTCCGACTCCGGGTGCGGCTCGTGTTCGGTCATGTCGATCACCTCGGCCACCACACTAACGCAGGGCCGCTTGCGTTAGGCGTCGGTGCGGGCGCATAGTCGTTAACGCAAGTGTTCCGGCTTTAAGAAGCTTGAGTGCGACAGGAGGCACCACCATGTCCTTCACCTGGCCCCTGGACCCGCGGGACCTGTTCGTCGAGCGCTACCCGCAGATGACCCTCGGCCTGCCCGCCGGCGAGGTGGACGCGGTCCGCGCCGCCGTCACCGTGATGTGGCCCGACCGGCCCGGCGGCTGGGTGTACGAGTGGTCCGCCCTCGCCGCCCGCCACGCCGCCGCCGGGCGCCACCGCGAGGCCGCGCAGGCGTACGGCTGGGCCAAGTTCCCCTCCCTCGCCGACGGGCCCAAGCGCACCGCGCTCGCCCGCCAGGTCGAGCAGTACGTCCTCGCCGCCCCCGGCTTCCCGGTGGAGTTCGAGCGCCGTATCCTCACCGTCCCCCACCGCGGCGGCGAGGCCGCCGTGCCGGTCCACCTGATGGCCGCCCCCGGCCTGCCCGCCGACGCGCCCCTCGTCCTGGCCAGCGGCGGCGTGGACTCCTGGAAGACCGACCTGCACGGCATGTGGGAGCAGCTCGCGTTCGCCCTGCCGGCGCGGCTGCTGCTGTTCGACCTCCCCGGCACCGGCGAGAGCGCCCACCTGCCGATGACCCCGCACGGCGGGGACGAGGTGATCGCCGCACTGGTCGCCTTCGCCCGCGCGGCCGGCAACGGGAGGGTCGGCCACTTCGGCATCTCGATGGGCGGCTACTACTCCGCCCGCACCGGGCTGACCGGGGCGGTGGACGCCTCCGTGGTGCTCGGCGGCCCGGTCGAGCGCGCCTTCGCCCCCGGCCGCGGCTTCGCCTTCGGCATGGACGGCATCGTCGGCAACGCCCTGGGCTTCGACACCGCGCCCACCAGGGCCGAACTCGACGCGGCCTTCGCCGGATTCGACCTGCGCCCGCTGCTGGACCGGGACGCCAACGGGCCGATGCTGGTCGTCAACGGCACCGAGGACGTCCACGTCCCCCAGGCCGACACCCTGGTGTTCGAGGGCCGCCGCGACACCCGCGTCGAACTGATCCCGGACACCGGCCACTGCGCCGTCTCCCGCTTCGACGAGGCGATGGCCCTGATCGCCCCCTGGCTGAAGGACACCCTGGCCGCCTGAACCGGCTGCCCCGGCGCCCCCGCCACGAGACGCCCGCCACGAGACGCCCGCCACGAGACGCCCGCCACGGCGGTCGTCCTCCGCCCGGCGCGTCCGGGACGGGCAAAAGCGACGGCGGCCCGCCCCCCGTCCTGCCCGTCCCGCCGGAGCGGGGACGGGCGGGACGCGGGGGGCGGGCCGCCGCACCACAAAAGGGGTCGGCACCGCGGGCGCGGTGCCGGCCGGTCAGACGAGGGCGGCGAGCGCGGCCTCGTAGTTCGGCTCGTCGGCGATCTCCGCGACCAGCTCGGTGTGCAGGACGGTGTCGTTCTCGTCCAGGACGACGACCGCGCGCGCCGTCAGCCCGGCCAGCGGACCGTCGGCGATCGCCACACCGTAGACGTCGTGGAAGTCCCGCCCGCGCAGGGTGGACAGCGTCTTGACGTTCTCCAGGCCCTCCGCGCCGCAGAACCGGGCCTGCGCGAACGGCAGGTCCGCCGACACGCACAGCACCACGGTGTTCTCCAGCGAACCCGCCTTGGCGTTGAACGTGCGCACCGAGGTCGCGCAGGTCGGGGTGTCGATGCTGGGGAAGATGTTCAGGACCTTGCGCCGACCCGCGAAGTCCTTCAGCGACACGTCCGCGAGCCCCTCGCCGACCAGCGTGAACGCCGGCGCCTGGCTGCCGGCGGCCGGCAGCGCGCCACCGACCTGCACCGGGTTCCCCTTCAGCGTGACCTGAGCCATGAAAAGCCTCCTACCAGCAGTGTGTACGGGATGCAACGCCGCCGATCCTACTGCCCGCCCCCACCCCCGCCCGGGGCGACCACCAATACCGGACACCCCGACCGGCCGGAACAGGAAACGGCAGCGGGAAGCGGGAACAGGGACCCGGACAGGGAAGCGGCGAACCGGCCCGCACGGGACCCACCCCGCAGGCCCCGCCGCACAGACCGTCAACCCGCCCACCACACGCCCCCGCCCGCCCGCCGTACGGCCGCGCCCTGCGCCGGCGGTGTCCGGCCGCTCCCCTGGCCGGGACCGGTCCGGCGTTCCCGGCGGACGCGGGCGGGGTGCCGGGCGGGCCGGGCGGCCGCCGTCGCCGTCGGGCCGTGTCCGCTGCCGTAGCGCGGTCCCCCCTGCCCCGCTGCGCCCCGCCGCGCACCCCGGGGGCGGTGACCTCCCCTCGCCCCCTCCCGCTCCGGGGTCAGGCGCCGTCCGCCGCGGGCACGGTGAACCGCAGCCCGGTCAGTTCCTGCGACACCTCCCACAACCGCCGCCCCGCCCGCGGGTCCTGGGCGCGAGGGGCGGGCGAGGTCAGCGCCGGGGCCCCGCGCAGTTCGCCAGGCCCGCCCGGCCCGTACAGCTCCCCGCCGCGCACCCCGGGGGCGGTCGCCGCGTGCAGCTGTGCCAGCGCCCCGCGGGCGGGCGTCTGCGCGAGCGGGCGCAGCAGGTGCCCGAACAGCAGCCGTACCGGTGCGACGGCGCCGGCGCGGGGCAGGGCGGTGGCGGCGTAGCCGGGGTGGGCGAGCACGCTGCGCACGGGGCTGCGGGCGGCGCTCAGGCGGCGGTGGAGTTCGAGGGCGAAGAGGGCGTTGGCGAGTTTGGACTGGTTGTAGTGGCCCATGGGGGAGTAGGCGCGTTCGCCGGTGAGGTCGTCGAAGTCGATGCGGGCGCGGCGGTGGTTGGCGGAGGTGACGGTGACGACGCGCGGGTCGCGGCCCTGGGCGAGCAGGTCGATCAGGTGGGCGGTGAGGGCGAAGTGGCCGAGGTGGTTGACGGCGAACTGGAGCTCGTGGCCGTGCGGGGTGAGGGTGCGCGGGGGTGCCATGACGCCGGCGTTGTTGACCAGGACGTCGGGGTGGACGCCGTCGGCGCGCAGGCGGGTGGCGAAGGCGTGCACGGAGCGGGGGTCGCCGAGGTCCAGGCGGCGTACCTCCAGGCGGGCGGCGGGGTGGGCGGCGCTCACGCGGGCCGCGGCGCGCCGGCCCTTGTCCTCGTCGCGTACGGCGAGTACGACGCGGGCGCCGCGGCGGGCGAGGGCGTCGGTGGTGGCCAGGCCCAGGCCGCTCGCGGCGCCGGTGACGACGAACACCCGCCCGTCCAGGTCCGGTTGCGGCTCCGGGCCGGGGCCCGGGGCGGGGGCGGGGCTGTGGTCGGGGGCGTGGTTGCTTCGGGGCGTACGACTCATACGGCTCAAGGTGCCCTTCCTGTCACCAAGTGTCAAGGTGGGCATTGGGCGTCGTGTGTGGCGTGGGGGCTAGGATGGGGCGGTGACCTCCCGACCCGCCGCCACCCTGGCCCAGCGCAAACGCCAGCTCGTGGCCGACGAGCTGACGCGGGCGGCGCTGGAGCTGCTGGCGGGCGGCGGGTTCGACGCCGTCACGGTGGACGAGATCGCCACCGCCGCGGGGGTGTCCAAGCGGACGTTCTTCCGCTACTTCGCGTCCAAGGAGGACGTGGTCGTCCGGTTCCTGGGCGCGCTCGGCGCGGCGATGCGCGAGGAGCTGGCCCGCCGCCCGGCGGGGGAGGCGCCCTCGGTGGCGCTGCGGCACGCGGTGTGGCGCAGTGTCGAGGACTGCGCCGGCCACGAGGAGCGAGCCCGCCAGGTGGTGCGGCTGGTCCTGTCCACCCCCGCCCTGCTCGCGCGCTTCCTGGAGCGCCAGGCGCAGTGGCGCGACGACCTCGCCGAGGAGCTCGCCGCCCGCCTCGGCCTGGACGCCGGACGCGAGCTGTACCCGCGGCTGGCCGCGGACATGGCGCTGGCGGCCTTCCACACGGTGCTCCAGCGCTGGAGCGCCGACGACGACGCCGGCGCTTCCGGCGGCGGCGCGGCGGTGGACCCCGCCGCGCTGACCGGGAGCTGCTTCGCCGTCATCGCCCCGGCCCTGGACGCCGTCGTGCGCACCCCCGCCCCCGGCGGCGCCCCCGCCACGGCCTGACCCCTGCGGCGCCGTCGGGCCGCGCCGCCCTCCCGGTCGCCCCGCGGTATCCGGCAAGGCGCCCGCCCCGCGGTGCCCGCGGAGGGGTCCGCGGGTGCCACGGGGCGGGCGCCTGCCGGACGGGCCGTCACCGTACGGGTGCGGGCGCCGGTCCGGGCGGCCGGTTCAGTTGAAGACCACGACGTCGGTGCGCATCGGCAGCGGGCTGTTCCACCCGATGCTGATCTTGAAGGTCACCACGCCGTTGCCCGGGGCGATGCTCGAGACCTGGAAGGCCGCGGCGCCGACGAACCGGTTGCCGTTGGAGTCGATCTCGGAGGCCGTGATGACGACCGTCGAGTCGATCCCGATGACGTTCCAGGACAGCTGGAGGTTGAAGGTCCCGTTGCCCGGGCTCCACGTCCACCAGGCCCGGTTCACGGAGCCGACGTTGCCGCCGATGGCCGCGAGGCCCTCGTCCCGGCCGGCGGGCAGCGAGCTGTGCGTGATCTGCGGGACCTCGGAGGCGGAAGGTTCGACTGCGGCCATGGCGGCACTCCCTGCGCCGGGAGAGCCCCCCACGAGCCCTCCGGATACCCAGAGTGTCCGCCGTTGCGCACAGCGTCACAATCACTCGTGCGAGTGAACCACCGGCGCGTCGCCGTGCCACCCGCGCCACCACGGCCCCGGGCCGCGCGCCGCCCGGCGCGCACCGCCCGCCACCCGCCTGTCGCCCGGCGCGCACCGCCCGCCGGCTGGCGACCCGTCAGTCCGCGGCCCGTCCCACCCCGCCCCGTGTCCCGCGCGGCTTGCCCGCGGCCGGGCGGTGGCCGACGGTGGAGTGCGAAACGCGCCGCGCGGCCCCGCCCGCCCGCGCGCACCGCCGCCCACCCGCCCGCCCGGGCCCGGACCACCCGAGGGAGCCCCCCGTGAGGATCAACCTGGCCAGCGTCTTCGTCGACGACCAGGACAAGGCCCTGCGCTTCTACACCGACGTGCTGGGGTTCGTGAAGAAGGCCGACGTCCCGCTCGGCGACCACAGCTGGCTCACCGTCGTGTCGCCCGAACAGCCCGACGGCACCGAGCTGCTCCTGGAGCCCGACCGGCACCCCGCCGCCAGGGCCTACGTCGCGGCCCTGGCCGCCGACGGCATCCCCGCCACCTCCTTCGCCGTGGACGACGTGCACGCCGAGTACGAGCGCCTGCGCGCCCTGGGCGTGCGCTTCACCCGGGCGCCGCTGGCCATGGGGCCGGTGACCACCGCCGTCCTGGACGACACCTGCGGCAACCTCCTCCAGATCGCCCAGTACCACTGACCCCGCCCCGCACGGCCCCCGAGGGCGCCCCGCCTTGACACCCCGGATCGTATCCAGAATATTAGATACGTCCCCGAGGGGCCGGACGGCGGAAGGAGCGTGTGCGGTGGACCTGGACCCGCTGGCCGTGCACAAGGCGCTCGCCAACCCGGCGCGCGCGGACTTCCTGCGCTGGCTCAAGACGCCCGAGCGCTACTTCGACGAGCCGTACTACCGCGAGCGCGGCGTCGGCTTCCACATCGGCGTGTGCGTCACCGACATCCAGGAGCGCTCGGGGCTGTCCCAGTCGGTGGTCTCCGGCTACCTCCAGATCCTGCGCGAGGCCGGGCTGCTGGTGTCCGAGCGCGTCGGCAAGTGGACGTTCTACCGGCGCGACGAGGAGACCATCGCCGCCTTCGCCGCGTACGTGCGCGACGAACTCTGACCCCGCCCCACCCCGCTTCGGGGGGCGCCCGCCCGGCGCCCCCTTTTCTTCGACCCAAACGCATCCAACTATCTAGATTTGTATATCCAATGGAGGCTGTCGTGCCACGCACCGCTCCCGCCCGAAACGCCCTGGCCGTCCCGGTCCTGGCACTGGGCGTGTTCGGCATCATCACCACCGAGATGGGCGTCGTCGGCGTCCTGCCCTCCCTGGCCGAACGCCTGCACGTCACCCCCGCCGCCGCCGGATGGCTGGTCGGCGCCTTCGCCCTCACCGTCGCCGCCACCGGCCCCGTCGGCGTCCTGCTCGCCTCCCGGCTGCGCCGCAAGACCGTCCTGGCCGCGGCGCTCGCCCTCTTCGCCGTCTCCAACGCCGTCTACGCGCTCGGCCACTCCTTCCCGCTCGTCCTGGCGTTCCGGATCCTGCCCGCGCTGCTCCACCCCGTCTTCTTCGCCCTCGCCCTGACCGCCGCCACCCGCCTGGCCGCGCCCGGCAAGGCCGCCCGCGCCGCCACCACCGTCTTCGCCGGCGTCAGCGCCGGCTTCGCGTTCGGCGTGCCCGTCACCTCCTACCTCGCCGAGCACATCTCCCTGCCCGCCGCGTTCTGGGCCGCCGGCGCCGTCAACCTCCTCGCCTGCGCCGGGGTCCTCGCCTTCTTCCCCGACCTGCCCGACACCGCGCCGCCCACCTACGCCGGACAGCTGGGCATCCTGCGCCGGCCCCGGCTGTGGCTGGCCGTCGCCGCCGTCACCCTGGTGTTCGCCGCGATGTTCAGCGGCTACGGCTACATCGCCGAGTACCTGGGGAGCGTCACCGGCCTCGCCCCCTCCCTCACCGGCCCCGTCCTGATGGCCTTCGGCGTCGTCATGACCGCCGGCAACATCCTCTTCGGCCGCCTGCTGGAACGCGGCCTCGTACGCACCGTCACCGCCTACCCGCTCCTCTACCTCGCCCTCTACCTCCTGATCGACGCCGCCGGCCCCCACCCCCTGCCCATGCTCGCCGCCGTCCTGGCCTGGGGCGCCGTCCACTCCGGCGGCCTCGCCGTCGCCCAGGCCTGGCTCGCCCGCGACGCCACCGACGCCCCCGAGTTCGGCAACAGCCTCTTCATCTCCTTCTCCAACCTCGGCATCACCCTGGGCACCACCCTCGGCGGAGCCGTCGTCACCACCGCCGGCCCCCGCCACCTGCCCCTGGCCGGCGCCGCCCTCGCCGCCGCCGCCCTGGCCGCCGTCCTCCTGCGCCGCCGCCTGGACCCGCCCCGGCAGCCCGACCAGCCGCAGCCCGACCAGCAGTCGCGGCACGACGAGCCGCGGCAGGACGAGCCGCGGCACGAGGAGCCCCGGCCCGTCCCGGCCCCCTGACCGCCCAGCCGGCCCGCGCCCCCTGCCCCGCCCCGGGCAGGGGGCGCACCCGCCCGCCGGCCCCCGACCCCCGACCCCTGGCCGTACCCGCACCGCCCGCGCGGCCCGCACGCGGGAACCCCGGCGGCCCGCCGCTACCGTGTCACCGGCCCCCGCCACCGGCCGTCGCGGCGCTCCCGCGCGCCGCACCCGGCCACGACACGAGACGAGTTGATGCCGCACCATGTCCGACGACGACATACCGCCGGGCGTCGGCGCCGCACTGCTGCGCCCCGGGGCCGAGGCGGTGACGGCGACCAGCACGCACACCGCCACGACGGACGCGCACCCGGCCGTGCGGAGCCTGCTGGACCGGACCGCGCCCGCGATGCGCTCGCTGTTCCACGGGCGCTGCCCGGAGGTCGTCCTGCTGTCGCGGGTCGCCGCCGAGGCGCGGGCGGCGCTCGTCGCCGAAGGCGTCCATGACCCCGGGCACGACCGGGTCATCGAGCGCATGGGCCTGCTGCTGTCCGGGGCGGTGATCGCGGGCATCCTGCTGCTCGAGCCCGGCGATCCGGCGCACGAGCGCCCGATCCCGCCCTGCTCGTCGTGCGCACCCGCGCTCGACGCGCTCGGCGTGCGGGTCGTGGAGGCGCCCGCGCTGTGACGTCCCGTTTCCCCGCCCCGTCCTCCACGCCCTGACCGCGGCCGGCTGGTACGAGGGCGTCCGCCTGCCCGAGCACGAACTGCGGGCCCGGCTGCGCTCGTGGGGAGACCCGGCCGCGTACTTCCCGCCCCCCGTGACGGCCGTGCTGCGGGAGTTCGGCGGCATGACCGTCCACCAGTACGGGCCGGGTGCGGACATGTCCCGGATGCCGTTTCGGATCGATCCCGGGGTCGGGCTCCACGCGGACCGGAGCCTGCGCGCCTACGGCGCGAGGTACGGCCCGGACCTGGTGCCCGTCGGGGAGTACGACCTGGGACGCGGGCGGCTCGCGATGGACGCCGAGGGCGCCGTCCACCTGTTCTGGGGCGACCTGTGGAAGGTCGCCGACTCCTTCGACGGCGCCCTGGTCGCCCTGGTCGAGGGCCGGCGCCCGAGGCGCCTCGACCCGGCCGCGCCGGCCCCGCTTCCCCCCGGCGAACCGGCGGACGAGGCCAGGGCCCGCGACCTGGCCCGCCACCGCGCCGTCCGGGGCGGCCCCCTCGGCGCGGTGGACGTCGTGCTCCGGGAGTTCGAGCTCGGCTGGCCGGCCTTCCCGGTCTTCGCCGACCCGGACCCGCTCGTGAACGTGGGCGCGGGCTGCCTGGTCGTGGACCGCCGCAACGGCCTCGTCACGCAGATGCCCGCCCTGCCCGCCGACCGCGTCCTGGACATGTACCGCGCGTGGTACCCGGCCCGCTGACGCGCCGGCGGCACGTCCCGCCGCCCGCGTCGCGGCGGCACCGCGGCACCCGCCCGGGCACCCCGCGCCCCGGACCCCCGGGGATCCGGGGCGCGGGGCCGGGTTCAGGCGTAGCGGTCGAACAGGGCCTGCAGGTAGTCCTCCAGGCGTCCCGTCAGCACGGCCGGCGTCAGGTCGGCGCGTCCCAGCTCGCGCCAGGGCTCGGCGACCTTCCGCGCGTCCGGGGCGAAGACGAGGGCGTCCAGCAGCCGCCAGTACAGGTGGTCGCGGCCGCCGGCGAGGGTGCGGCCGCCGGCGGCGGTGTAGCGGTCGGCGAAGGCCAGGCCCGCCTCGGGGCCGTGCAGCAGGGCCAGGGCGGTGGAGCAGTGGGCGACGTCCAGGTCGGCCGGCCCCCAGGACGTCTCCACCCAGTCGACGACCCCGCTGACGGCCAGGTCGGCGCCCGCGCCGGTGAACAGCACGTTGCCGGGGTGGAAGTCGCGGTGCAGGAAGCAGGAGCGGTGCGCGGGCACCGCGCCGCCGATCACCTCCACCGCCCGCCGCCACAGCCCGGCGCGGGCGGTGCCCCCGGGCACCTCCACGCGCTCGGGGGCCGTCCACGCCTGCCAGGCGCGCGGCCGGTCCTCCTCGGCGACGTCGAGGGCGTGCACGGCGGCCAGCTGCGCGGCCAGCAGGCCCGCGCGCCGCCCCGCCCCGCCGTCCTCGGCCACCCGCACGGTGCCGGGCAGGTGCGTCATCAGCAGCGACGGGTGCTCGCACACCGCCCCCGACCCGTCCACCGCGCGCAGGCGCGCCGCCGGGACGCCGCCGCCCTCCAGCAGGCGCAGCACCGCCGCCTCGCGGGCCAGCAGCCCCGGGGCGTGGCGGCGGTAGAACGGCTTGACGAAGGAGCGCAGCACCAGCGCGTACGGGCCCGCGCCACCCGGGCGCTCCACGTCCACGCGGCGCATCCGCGAGGTCCACCCGCCCGTGAGCGCGCTCACCGCCGTGACGCGCTCACCGGGCGCGAGGAGCCCCTCCACCCACCGGCGCGTGCCGTCCCACCCCTGGCCCCAGTCCCCACCGTCGATCATGGACGGCAAGCCTACGCCCCGCCCCCGCCCGACCCGCCCCGGGCAGGCCTGACGAAGAGTCAACTCCCGTACAACCAGGGAAAGAAGGCCTCTATTCCGACAGGTGTCGAAGTTTGACAGGCGGGGCGCGCCCGGGGTTGGCTGGACGCCGATCCGCACCGCACCAGGGGGAGGGGCCCGCCATGCCCAGGACCGTCGTCTTCGAGACCACCGGAGGACCGGAGGTACTGGCCGTACGCGAGCGCGCCCTGCCCGAACCCGGGCCCGGCGAACTGCGCCTGCGCGTGGCCGCGATCGGCCTCAACCGCGCCGAGGCCCTCTTCCGCGCCGGCACCTACCTGGAGCGGCCGCGCCTGCCCGCCACCCTCGGCTACGAGGCCAGCGGCACCGTGGAGGCCGTCGGCGAGGGCGTCACCGCCTTCACGCCCGGCGACCGCGTCGACACCGTGCCCGCGTTCTCCCAGAACGACTACGGCGTCTACGGCACCCACGTCCTGGTCCCCGCCCGCGCCGCCGTCCCCCACCCCGCCGGCCTCACCCCCGCCCAGGGCGCCGCCGTGTGGATGCCCTACCTCACCGCCTACGGCGCCCTCGCCGAGGACGGCCACCTGCGCCCCGGCGACCACGTGCTGATCACCGCCGCCGCCTCCGGCGTGGGCCTGGCCGCCATCCGCACCGCCCGCCGCCTGGGCGCCCACCCGATCGCCACCACCCGCACCCGCGCCAAGGCCCGGCACCTGCTGGACGCCGGCGCCGCCGAGGTCGTCGTCACCGGCGAGGACGACCTCCTCGCCCGCGTCGACGCGGCCACCGGCGGATCCGGCGTGCGCACCGTCCTCGACCCCGTCGCCGGACCCGGCGTCCTGACCCTCGCCCGCACCCTGGCCCCCGGCGGACGCCTGACCGTCTACGGCCGCCTCGACCCCCGCGACACCCCGATGCCTGGCCAGGACACCTTCGCCCCCGTCACCAGCCGCTTCTTCTCCATGCACGAGGTCACCCGGGACGACGAACGCCTGCGCCGCGCCCACGCGTTCGTCACCGCCGGCCTGGCCGACGGCTCCTTCACCCCCGCCGTCGACCGCGTCTTCGAAGGCCTCGACACCGTCGCCGAGGCCCACCGCTACCTGGAGGCCGGCACCCAGATCGGCAAGATCGTCCTGGCCGTCGGCGACTGAACCACCACCGGAGGCCGAACCGCCGCCGCCGGGGGCCGGCGGGCCCTCAGGCCCCCGGGGCCCGGCGGGCCTCCGCGTCGGCGGCGGCCACCACCGCCGCCAGCAGCCCCGGGAACCGCCGCTCCAACTCCTCGCTGCGCAGCGCGTTCATCTTGGTGGTGCCCACGTAGTACTGGCGCAGCAGCCCCGCCTCGCGCAGCACGCTGAAGTGGTGGCTGGAGGTCGAACGCCCCACCGGCAGGTCGAAGGAACCGCAGCTGAGATCGGCTCCCGAGTGCGCGAGCGTGCGCACCACCGTCCTGCGGGCCGGATCAGCGAGCGCCTCCAGCACCTGCTGGACGCTCACGTCCTCCACACCAGGGTGCACGATCACCCGCGCCGCCACGCGTGCCCGCCCCACACCCACCACCCCTTCCCAACACTCGACCCCCGTCTGTCCGACAGTCAAAAACCGCGCCGTGTGCGCGACTTCACGAGCACGACGCTACCAGGGACGATCGCCCGGCCCCCGGCCTCCGCCCCCGGGAGGCGCGCCGGACCCCCGGACCGCCCCCGCGCCCCACCCGCCGCCCACACCCACCGCAACACCCGCGCAACACGCCCCGCCGCCCGGCACGGGGGCCGGCCGCGGACCGCGCGGGAGCGCCGGGCACGACGGCGCGCGGCCGAGGACGGCCGGAAAGAGGGGATGCGCGGCGCGGCACGGCGGGGGAGGGACGCGGCGCCGGGGAGGGCCCCGTGACGGACCGCCGAGGACGACCGGGGACCGCCGAAGACCGCCGGGCACGGCGGCGCGAGGCCCGGGGCGGCGGCCGGAAGGAGAGGGCCCGCGAAGACAGGCGGCGCGCCCCGCCGGACCGGGGACCGGCGGGGCACGCCGCAGCGGCACAACGGCAGCGGCAGGCGCGGGCGCAGGCGCGGGGCCCCGGGCTCAGGCCGCGCGCACCGGCGCCGGCGCCGCCCGGGCCAGGCGGGTCAGCGCCAGCGGCTCGAAGATCCCCATCAGCACCGGGTCCACCGCCCGCACCGCCGCCGGCGCCGGCGCCGCCGGCACGGGGGAGCGCAGCATCGCCAGGTAGAGCTCCTGGGTCTCGGCGGCCGGGTCGATGCCCAGCTCCTCGGCCAGCACCTGGCGCAGCTGCTGGTAGCAGCGCAGCGCCTCCGCCCGGTTGCCGGAGGCGGCCAGCGCCTCCATCCGGCAGCGGTAGGCGCTCTCCCGGAACGGCGCCCGGCGCACCGCCTCGTCCGCCCAGCGCAGCGCGTGGTGCTCCTCGCCCAGCGCCGACGCCGCCAGGCTCGCGGTCTCCAACGCGCTGATGCGCAGCTCCTCCACGTGCTCGCGCACCCCCTGCGCCCACTCGCCCTCGTGGTCGGGCAGGAACGCCCCGCGCAGGTTCGCCAGCGCCCCCGCGGCCAGCTGCTGCGCCACCGCGTGGCCGCCCGCGGCCAGCGCCTCGCCGGCCTCGCCGACCGCCGAGGCCGCCGCCTCCAGGTCCACCGCCGCGTCCGCGGGCAGCCGCAGCACGTACCGCCCGCCCTGGGAGATCAGCGGGGTCGCACCGGGCCCCTGCCCCGGATCGGTGACGAACGCCCGCACCCGGCTCACCACGCTGCGCAGCGCGGAGGCCCAGGTGTCGGGCAGCCCGTCGGGCCAGATGGTGTCGGCCAGCTGGTCGCGGCTGGTGCCGCTGGAGCGCTCCAGCACCAGGCGGGCGAACGCCACCTGGGCCTGGGCGCTGGACAGGTGCTGCGGGGCGCCGTCCTCGTGCTCGACGGCCACCAGACCGGTCAGGCGGATCAGCATGCGCGGGCCCCCGATCTACCGGACGGACCGTCTTCCCTGAAGCCTTTCAACACGAGCTCCAACCCCCTCGAGCCAAAGCGGAAGTGACGGCCCGTTCCGGCCGTCGGCGTGGGAAATTGCGGATCGGAACAATAAACCGCCGACCAGCCGTTCGGTTTCGGCGGATTTCGACCATACATTCGCCGCATCGCGCGGTGTCAACACCGGTTGCGGAAACATACCCACCGGCCGGTCAATGCGTCGTGGACGCAAGGTTTCCGCACGTCAGAGCGTTCCCGCAGGCCAGGAAAGCGCCTATTGCGGACGCCTTGCGCATCCTGCCGTAGAAATGTAGCCATCCTTGAGCACCCCGCGTGAAGGCTTCGAGAAACACCCCGAGCCGCGAAAAGCCCCGAACAACCGCGAAACAGCCGCACGCAACCGCGAAACAGCCGCGAACAACCGTGAAAAGCCGTGAACACCGTGACGCCGTGAAGGAGAAACCCGTGAACGCCACCGGAGCATGGGACCGCCTGGAGCCGAAGCTCGCCGCAACGAACGCCCGCGTGGCCGCACTGGAGTCCGACCCCTCCCGGCGCAACAGCTTCGTCGCCTACACCATGGAACGCGACAGCGCCTACTGCGACCTCGACGGCGAGCGCCTGCTCATGATGTCCGGCTACAGCTACCTCGGCCTGGCCGGCGACGAACGCGTCGTGGCCGCCGCCAAGGCCGCCGTCGACGTCTACGGCACCGGCAACCACGGCGTGCGCGCCCTGGCCGGCACCATCCCCCTGCACGAGGAACTCGAAGCCGAGGTCGCCCGCTTCGCCGGCCGCGAACGCGCCCTGGTCTTCGGCTCCGGCTACGCCGCCAACGTCGGCACCGTCGGCGCCCTCGTCGGCCAGGGCGACACCGTCCTGATCGACAAGTACGACCACGCCTCCATCGTCGACGGCTGCCGCCTGTCGGGTGCCACCGTCACCCGCTTCCGCCACAACGACGTCGACCACCTCGAGCGCCGCCTCAAGGCCGCCGCCCCCACCGGCGTGCGCCTGGTCATCGTCGACAGCGTCTACTCCATGGACGGCGACATCGCCCCGCTGCCCGAACTGCGCGAGGTCTGCGACCGCTACGACGCCCTCCTCATGGTCGACGAGGCCCACGCCCTGGGCGTCATCGGCAAGACCGGCGGCGGCATCGAGGAGCACTTCGACCACAAGGTCCGCGTCGACGTCAAACTCGGCACCCTCTCCAAGGCCATCCCCTCCATGGGCGGCTGGATCGCCGGCAGCCACGACCTCATCGGCCACCTGCGCTACGCCGCCCGCCCGTTCCTGTTCTCCGCCGCCCTCGGCCCCGCCCAGACCGGCGCCGCCCTGGAGTCCCTGCGCATCCTGCGCCGCGAACCCGAGCGCGTCACCCACACCCAGACCCAGGCCCAGCGCCTGCGCACCCGCCTCAACGACGCCGGCATCTCCACCATGGACTCCACCACCGCCGTCCTGCCCGTCATCGCCGGCAGCGACGACGCCGCCTACGACTACGCCACCGCCTGCCGCAAGGCCGGCGTCATCGGCCTGCCCGTCGTCACCCCCGCCGTGCCCAACGACCTCGCCCGGCTGCGCATCGCCGTCACCGCCCGCCACACCGCCGCCGACATCGACTTCGCCGCCGAGGCGTTCCTGACCGCCGCCGCCCAGACCGGCCTGATCTGACCCGCCCGGCCCGCCCGATCCGGCCCGCCCCGCCCGCCTGATCCGGCCGGCCCGGACCAGCCCGCCCCGCCCCCGCCGCCACCGCCGGGCCGCCCGCGCGACCGCGCTAAGGAGACGAAGCCATGGCCCCCCACCACCGGCCGCCGATCGCCGTCACCGGCCTCGGCGTGGTCAGCCCCGCCGGCCACACCGTCGAGGACCTCTGGCGCACCGTCGCCTCCGGGCGCTCCACCGCCACCGCCCTCACCGACCCCGCCCTGGCCCGCCACCGGGTGCGCCTGGGCTGCAAGGTCACCGACCTGCCCGACAACGACCTCGTCCCCGCCAAGGACGCCCGCCGCCTCGACCCGTTCGCCCACTACGGCACCCTCGCCGCACTCGCCGCCCACGCCGACGCCGGACGCCCCGAACCCGAACCCGGGCGCAGCGCCATCGTGGTGGGCACCGCGGTGGGCGGACGCACCACCAGCGACCGCGAGTCCGCGCTGTACACCGAGCACGGGCCGCTGCGGGTCTCCCCGCTGATGCCGCTGGTCACCATGCCCAACGCGGCCGCCGCCCAGATCGCGATGCGCCTGCACTGGAACGGGCCCGCCCTGACGATCGCCACCACCTGCGCCTCCGGCGCGGACGCGATCGGCCACGGCGCCCTGCTGCTGGAGACCGGGCGCGCCGACGTGGTGATCGCCGGCGGCTGCGAGGCCACCCTCACCCCCGTCACCCTGGCCGCGTTCGGCAACCTCGGCGCGCACTCCCTGCGCAACGACGAACCCGGGCGCGCCTCACGGCCCTTCGACACCGACCGCGACGGCTTCGTGATGGGCGAGGGCGCCGGCTTCCTCGTCCTGGAACGCCTGGACGACGCCCGGGCCCGCGGCCGCACCCCGTACGCGCTGCTCGCCGGGTACGGCGCGAGCGCGGACGCCTACCACCTGTCCAACCCGCGCCCCGACGGCGCCGGCGCGGTGGCCGCGATGCGCGCCGCCCTCGCCGACGCGGCCCTCGCGCCCGGCGACATCGCCCACGTCAACGCCCACGGCACCTCCACCGTGCACAACGACCGGGCCGAGGCCGCCGCCCTGCGCGCCGTGTTCGGCCCCCACGGCGTGCCGGTCACCTCCACCAAGGGCGCCATCGGCCACCTGATCGGCGCCGCCGGCGCCGTCGAGCTGATCGCCGCCATCGAGGCCATGAACGCCCGCACCGTCCCTCCCACCGCCAACCACGAGAAGACCGAAGAGGGCCTGGACCTCGACGTCGTGCACACCGCGCCGCGCCCGGTGCGCGCCGGCGCGGCCCTGTCCAACTCGTTCGGCTTCGGCGGCCACAACACGACCCTGGTGGTGACCCCGCTATGACCGCACCCACGACCACACCCGCCGCACAAGCCGCCCCCGCCGCACAAGCCGCACCCGCCGCACCCGCCGGACAGGCCGTACCCGCCGTGACCGCGCCCGCCGGTCCGGTGTCGCGCACCCGCCTGCACGTCACCGACCGGGACCTGGCCGCCTACCGGGCCGCGGCCCGGGCCCGCCTGGGCGCCCCCGCCCGCGCCGGGGCCGGCCCCGCGCACCCCTTCGTCGCCGCCCACGCCCTCGCCCAGCACACCGTCAGCGCGCTGACCGCCGGCGACCACGGGTTCACCGGCGTGGTCCACCTCGCCCAGGAGATCCGCACCCACGCCCCGCTCACGGCGGGGGACGTCGACGTCGCCGTCGAGGTCGCCGCCGTGCGCCGCGAGGCCCGCGGCACCCGCCTGGCCCTGACCACCCGCCTCACCGACGCGGCCACCGGCGCCCCGCTCGCCGACCTCGCCACCGCCGCGCTCCTGCTGGGCGCCACCGGCGCCGAGCCGTACGGCGCCCTGCCGCCGGCCGCCCACCCCGGCTCCGTGCCCGACGGCCCGCCCCAGGTCCTCACCCACGTGCTGGACGCCGGCGACACCCGCGCCTACGCCCACGCCTCCGGCGACCTCAACCCCATCCACCTCGACGACGACGCCGCCCGCGCGGCCGGCTTCCCCGGCGTCATCGCCCACGGCATGCACCTCGTCGCCCTGGCCGCCGAGGAGATCACCGACCGCCACGCCGGCGGCGACCCCGCCCGCGTCACCGCGCTCGGCGCCCGCTTCGCCGCCCCCACCCGCCCCGGCACCGAACTGCGCCTGACCCTCCAGCCCCACGACCGGGGCACCGTGGTGCGCTTCACCATCGCCACCGAGGCCGGCACCGCCGTCAAGGCCGGCTGGGCGCGCATCGCACCGGTGGGGGAGTGAACGCCGTGACCACCACCCCCAGCAGCGCCCCGTTCGGCCGCCCCGTCCAGGACACCGCGCTGCCGCCGCTCGCCCTGCCCGACGCGTTCACCGCCCACGCCCGCACCCGCCCCGACGCCCCCGCCCTGCTCTGGCACGACCAGAGCGTCAGCTACCGGGAGCTCGCCGAGGCCGCCGACGCCGAACGCGCCCGCCTGAACGCCCTCGACCTGGCACCGGGCGAACCGGTGGGCCTGTACGCCGTCAAGTCACCCGCCGCGGTCGCCCTGGTGCTGGCCTGCCTGATGGAGCGCCGCCCCTTCCTGCTGCCCTCCCCGCAGCTCGCCCCCGCCCTGCTGGCCGCGCTCTTCGCCCAGGCCGGCGCGCGGCGCCTGCTCGCCCCCCTGGGCCAGGACGCCCCCCGGCTGCCCGCCCTGCCCCACCCCGCCCCGGTGCCCACCCTCGCGGCCGGCACCTCCTTCATGCTCACCACCTCCGGCTCCACCGACCTGCCCAAGATCGTCCCCCTCGCGCAGGGCGCCGTCGACCGCTTCACCGCCTGGGCCCACGACACCTTCGACCTCGGCCCCGGCCGCACCGTCGCCAACTACGCGCCCCTCAACTTCGACCTCGCCCTGCTCGACGTGTGGGCCACCCTCGCCGCCGGCGGCACCTGCCTGCTCATCGACCCCGCCCACGCCCTCAACGCCCGCCACCTGCTCGCCCAGCTCATCCGCCACCGCCCCCACGTCCTGCAGGCCGTCCCCCTCGCCTACGCCCTGCTCGTCCAGGCCGCCGCCGGCGCCCACGTCCTGGACAGCGTCGAGCACGCCGCGTTCACCGGCGACGCCATCGACGCCCGCACCCTCGCCGCCCTGCCCGCCCTGCTGCCCGGCGCCGAGCTGTACAACATCTACGGCTGCACCGAGACCAACGACAGCTTCCTGCACCGCCTGGACCGCCTGGACGCCGCCGCCGCCCTGCCCGTGCCCATCGGCACCCCGCTGCCCGGCGTGCGCACCCTGGTCGCCACCGCCGACGGCACCCCCCTGGACGGCCCCGGCAGCGGCGAACTCTACGTCTCCACCCCCTTCCAGGCCGCCGGCTACCTCGACCGCTCCCGCGACACCGGACGCTTCACCACCCAGCCCGAAGGCGCCGGCGAAGGCCGCCGCTGGTTCCGCACCGGCGACCTCGTCACCCGCGACGAGGCCGGACGCGTCCACCTCACCGGCCGCGCCGACTTCCAGGTCAAGGTCCGCGGCGTCGCCGTCAACACCGCCGAGATCGAACGCGTCCTGCTCGCCCACCCCGACGTGCGCGAAGCCGCCGTCGCCGCCGCCAGCGACCCGCTCACCGGCAAACGCCTGCACGCCGCCGTCCAGCGCACCCCCGGCTCCACCCTCAACAGCCTCGTCCTGCGCGAGTACCTGGCCCGCAACCTGCCACGCGCCGCCGTCCCCGAGAAGCTCGCCATCCACGACGCCCCTCTGCCCAAGACCGCCACCGGCAAGGTCGACCGCAAGGCCGTCCTGCCCGCCCCGTAACACCCCGCACCACCACCCAACCCCATCCAGCGGCCACCAGGCCACCGACGCAAGGGAGTTGCCGACATGAGCAACATCGCCCAGATCAAGCGGTTCCTCATCGACGAGTTCCTGCCCGACATCACCCCCGACCAGCTCGCCGACGACCACGACCTGCTCTCCGACGGCGTCATCGACAGCCTCGGCGTCCTCAAACTCATCGCCTGGGTCGAGGACCACTTCACCCTCCCCGTCGACGACACCGACCTCGACCCCAACAACTTCCGCTCCGTCGCCGCCATCGACGCCTTCATCACCGAACGCCGCACCACCGCCGCCACCGCGGCCGGCGTCACCGTGGGCGGCTGACAGCCATGCACCAGGCCCTCACCGCGCTCCTCGCCGCCCGCCCCGTCGACCTGGCGGCCTGGCGCTCGTGGTGGGACCAGCTCGAACACCGCACCCTGGGCCCGGCCGACAGCGACCGGGCCCAGGCAGCGGCCCTGCTGGCCGCCCTCACCACCCGCCTGCCCGACCCCGACACCCTCACCGCCCTGCACACCTCGCTCACCGAACGCACCCCCGACCCCGGCCCCGCCCACCCCGGCAGCGTCAACATCGTCGGCACCGGCGGCGGACCCGCCACCTTCAACCTCTCCACCGCCGCCGCCCTCACCGCCGCCGCCATCGGCATCCCCGTCGTCAAGACCGGCTCCCGCGCCTACACCAGCGCCGCCGGCTCCGTCGACCTCCTCGAACGCCTCGGCATCACCCTCACCTCCAGCCACACCGCCACCGCCGACCACCTCGCCCGCCACAACATCGCCTTCGCCGGCCCCCACGTCTACCCGCCCGCCCTCACCCGCCTCGCCCGCACCCTCTACCCGCTCACCCTCAAACCCTTCGGCGCGTTCCTCAACACCCTCGGCCCCCTGCTCGCCACCGTCCCCGTCACCGCCCAGCTCACCGGCACCGCCACCCCCACCGCCCTCGCCGCCCTGCGCCCCCTGGCCGCCAACACCACCACCCGCACCGTGTGGCTCGCCCACAACAGCGCCGGCGCCGACGAACTCCTGCCCTTCGCCGACAACACCCTCCACACCCCCGACGGCGACATCCACCTGCCCGCCGGCGCCGTCGCCCCCGCCGAAGGCACCCTCGCCGACCTCGCCCCCCACCCCCACGACCTCACCGGCCACTTCCTACGCGCCCTCGCCGGCCGCGCCGGAACCACCGCCACCCACACCATCGCCCTCAACGCCGCCGCCCTCGCCCTCGCCTCCGGCCGCCACACCCGCTGGCACACCGCCTACACCACCGCCCTGGACGCCCTCGCCGACGGCGCCCCCCACGCCCTGGCCACGCGCCTGGCCACCCGCCCCAGGGAGACCGCCGGTGTCTGAACCCCTCTTCCCCCGCGACGACCTGGGCCTGGCGCTCTTCCTCAACGCCGGCGACCCCGCCGGCCGCCTCACCGACCTCGCGCTCATGCTCGACGACCAGCGCGTCGACGTCCTCGAACTCGCCGTCCCCTTCCCCAATTCACCCACCGACGGCCCCGTCATCCGCCGCTCCGCCACCCGAGCCCTCCAGGCCGGCACCACCCTGGACACCGTCCTCGCCGAACTCGCCGACCTCACCCCCCGCCTGACCCACCTCAAGGTCGCCCTGCTCGCCGACTGGAGCCACAGCCTGCGCCACCGCGACCCCACCGCCACCGCCACCGCCATCCGCGACGCCGGAGCCCGCGCCCTGCTCGTCCACGCCCTGCCCCCGCGCCTGCGCCCCGCCTGGCAGCACGCCCTGCACCACACCGGCCTGCCCCAGGTCACCACCTGCTACCCCGCCTCCACCCCCGAGGTCCTCACCGCCGCCGCCCACGGCGCCACCGACGCCTACGTCTACCTCGTCGCCCACTACGGCCGCTCCGGCACCACCCCCGCACACGGCCACCGCGCCCTCGCCGACACCGTCACCGCGCTGCGCACCGCCGCCCCCGCGACCCCCGTCGCCGTCGGCTTCGGCGTCAAGGCCGCCGCCGACCTGGCCGCCGTCGCCGCCGCCGGAGCCGACGCCGCGATCGTCGGCTCCGCCGCCGTCGCCCGCGTCGAGCACGCGCTGACCGAACGCCTCGACCCCGTGGCGGAGTTGCGCGCCTACCTCACCGACCTCCGCCCCCGCCCCGCCCTCCCGGAGCGGCCCGGCGGACCCCGCACCACCCCACGCACCACCCCCGGCACCACCATCAGCACCACCGGCACCACCCCCGGCACCACCGGCACCCGCACCACCCCCGCCGGCACCACGACCCGAGAGGAACAACCCGCATGCTGATCCGCGACCTGGCCGACGTGAAGACCGTCGAGTGGGGCAACGGCCTGTCCCGCCGCTTCCTGGTGGAGAGCGACGGCCTCGGCTACAGCCTCACCGACACCGTCGTCAACGCCGGCACCAAGTCCCGCCTGGAGTACCGCAACCACCTCGAGGCCTGCTACTGCATCGCCGGCTCCGGCGAGGTCATCGACATGGACGGCACCTCCCACCCCATCACCCCCGGACGCCTCTACGCCCTCGACGAGCACGACGCCCACTACCTCGTCGCCAGCCCCGAGGAGGACCTGCGCCTGGTGTGCGTCTTCTCCCCGGCCCTGCGCGGCGACGAGGTCCACCAGCTCGACGCCCACTCCTCCTCCGCCTACTAGAGGCACCAGAGGCACCCCGCGCCCCCACCGGGGCCCGCCGCCCCCGCACCCCCGGGGGCCCGGGCCCCCGGGACGGGCCCCAGGAACCGACGTGAGCCGGCGCCACCGGGCGCCGGCCTGCCACCCCGCGCCCCGCACCGGCGGCCCGGGAGGAAGGCGGCACATCCCATGATCCGCTGGAACGCCGACCAGACGGCCCTGCGCGAGGGCCTGGCCCGCTTCGGCGACGACCTCAGCGCCGGCCACATCGAAGGCGACGAACAGGCCGCCTTCTCCCACGACAAGTGGCGCATGATCCAGAAGACCGGCATCCTCTCCCTGCCCTTCGAGGAACGCTACGGCGGCCTGGGCCAGTCCCTGCTCACCACCATGTACGTCCTCGAAGGCCTCGGCCACACCTGCCGCGACGGCGGCCTCAACTTCTCCGTCACCACCTCCATGGCCTCCACCGGCGTCCCCCTGCAGGCCTTCGGCTCACCCGCCCTCAAGGACGCCTACCTGCCCCGCATCGCCTCCGGCGAGGCCATCGGCGCCCACGCCATCACCGAGTCCGAGTCCGGCTCCGACGCCATGCAGATGCGCACCCGCGCCGTACGCGACGGCGACCACTTCGTCCTCAACGGCGCCAAGACCTTCGTCTCCAACGGCCCCGTCGCCGACGTCGTCGTCGTCTACGCCCGCACCCACCCCCAGGGCGGCGCCCTCGGCGTCACCGCCTTCCTCGTCGACGCCGACACCCCCGGCCTGACCACCGGAAACCCCATCAAGAAGATGGGCCTGCGCACCTCCCCGCTCTCCGAGCTCTACTTCGACGACGTCCGCGTCCCCGCCGACCGCGTCCTGGGCCGCGTCGGCGGCGGCTTCCTCGTCCTCGACCACGTCATGAAACGCGAGATCCTCTACACCTTCATCGTCAACACCGGCGAGATGCAGCACCGCCTCACCCGCTGCCTGGACTACGCCAAGACCCGCATGTCCTTCGGCAAGCCCATCGGCTCCTACCAGTCGGTCGCCAACAAGATCGTCGACACCAAGATCCGCCTCGAGACCGCCCGCAAGTGGCTGTACGACACCGCCCAGCGCCTGGAGGCCGGCGACAACGTCACCGTCGACATGGCCATCGCCAAACTCCTCACCAGCGAATCCAACCTCGCCACCTCGCTGGCCGCCGTCCAGGTCTTCGGCGGCAACGGCTACATGTCCGAGTACGGACTGGAGAAGGACGTGCGCAACGCGGTCGCCGGCACCATCTACTCCGGCAGCAACGAGATCCAGTACAACCGCATCGCCGCCATGCTCGGACTCGGCAAATGACCGCCCCCGCCCTGCTGGCCCCCCGGCGCGCCGGCCACCTCAAGGTCTGCGGCGCCCGCACCCGCGCCGACCTCACCCTCCTCGCCGACACCGGCCCCACCCTGGTGGGCCTGTGGCACGGCGTACCCGGCGGCCCCGCCGACCTCGAAGCCGACCGCCTCGCCGACCTCGCCGCCACCGCCATCCGCCTGGGCCTGGAACCCGTCCTCGTCACCTTCCTCGACGACGCCCGAAAGATCGCCGCCCTCGCCCGCGCCACCGGCATCCGCTGGATCCAGCTCCACGCCTACCAGAGCCCCGCCCTCGTCGCCGACCTGCGCGAACAGCTCCCGTACGCCGTCCTCGTCAAAGTCCTCCACCTCTCCCGCGGCCGCTGCCTGGAACGCGCCTTCACCGGCGCCTTCGAACGCGCCGGCTGCGACCTGTTCCTCCTGGACACCGTCACCGACGACGGCCGCGTCGGCTCCACCGGCCAGGCCCTGGACCCCGCCCACGTCCACGCCCTGCTGCCCCGCCTCACCATCCCCTTCCTCCTCGCCGGCGGCCTCAACACCACCAACCGCGACACCTACCGCACCGTCACCGACCACCCCCTGTACGCCGGCGCCGACATCGACACCGCCGCCCGCGACCGCACCGGCCGCTTCACCCACGAAGCCGTCACCGCCCTCACCCGCGCCTGGCACCCGCGCCTCCAGGAGACCCCCGCATGAGCCCGAGCTTCATCGACGCCCTGCTGGCCGCCCCCCGCCCCCTGGTCATGGAGGTCAAACTCCGCGACCCCCACGGCGCCGACCTCCTGGGCCCCCGCACCGTCACCGACCTCGTCACCCGCTACGAACAGGCCGGCGCCCCCTGCCTGTCCGTCGTCACCGGCCGCTGGTTCGGCGGCACCCCCCGCCTCCTGCGCGAGGTCACCACCGCCACCCGACTCCCCGTCCTCCAGAAGGACTTCCTCACCCGCCCCGCCCAACTCGAAGCCGCCCGAGCCCTCGGCGCCTCCGCCGTCCTGCTCACCGCCGCCCTGCTGCCCGCCACCTCCCTCACCCGCCTCGTCACCACCGCCCTCGACCTCGGCCTGACCCCCTTCGTCGAGATCACCGAGGAACGCGAACTCGACACCCTGCCCCGCATCGCCGAATGCGTCGTCGCCGTCAACAACAAGGACATCCGCACCCGCGAACGCGACCGCGGCGACCTCGGCCGCAGCCTGCGCCTGCTACCCGCCCTACGCGCCGCCGGCTGCCGCGCCCCCGTCTCCGCCTCCGCCATCACCGACCCCCACGACGCCGCCCGCCTCCTCGACGCCGGCTACGCCGCCCTGCTCATCGGCACCTCCCTGATGCGCACCGGCGACCTCACCGGCTGGCTCGCCGACCTCGACGCCGCCAGAGCGGGGGTCGCCGCGTGAAGAACGACCTGCGCACCCGCTCCCTGGTCCTGGACGCCGCCGGCATCCCCGTCTCCGCCCTGGTCGCCGAACCCGAACACCACGCCCCCAAGGCCGTCGTCCTCGCCATCCACGGCCGCGGCATGCGCGCCGCCTACTTCGCCGGCCCCGCCCACCCCGACACCAGCCTGCTCACCCTCGCCGCCGACCTCGGCTACACCGTCCTCGCCGTCGACCGCCCCGGCCACGGCGCCTCCGCCCACCGCCTGCCGCACGGCCAGCTCATCGCCGACCAGGCCGCCACCCTCCACGCCGCCCTCACCGACTACGCCCGCGCCCACCCCACCGGCGCCGGCGTCCAACTCCTCGCCCACTCCTTCGGCGGCAAAATAGCCCTCCAACTCGCCGCCCACTGGCCCGACGACCCCCGCCTGCCCCTGCTCGGCTGCGACATCTCCGGCCTCGCCCAGCACTACGCCCCCGGCGCCTGGGACCGCCCCGACGACCTCGCCGGCGGCGGCCGCCTCAACTGGGGCCCCCTCCACCTCTACCCGCCCGGCACCTTCCACGCCGCCCGCACCCTGCTCACCCCCGTCCCCGCCCTCGAATCCCGCGAACTGGCCACCTGGCCCGCCCGCTACAACGCCCTCGCCGCCCGCGTACGCGTCCCCGTACGCCTCACCCTCGCCGACCACGAGCACTGGTGGCGCCTGGACCCGGCCCACCGCGCCGCCCTGACCGCCGCCTTCCCCGACGGCCTCGCCCACCTGGCCACCGCCCGCCGCGCCGGCCACAACCTCTCCCTGGGCCACGCCGCCCGCCCCTACCACCTGCGGGCCCTCGCCTTCACCGACGACTGCCTCACCCGCCCCGCCCCCGCCCCCGGCGCGGCCGCACCCGCCGCCGCCCCGGCCGACGCGGCTCCGGGGCCCCTCCTCGCGGCCGTCTGACGGCCCCACAGACCATCTGGCGCGGGTGGAAGGGCCCCGCCGCCCCCTCGGGCAAGGGGCGGCGGGGCCCGGCCCCCCACCGGCGGGAATCCCCGCCCGCCCGGCACGGTTGCCACCGATGGCCCACGAACGGACCCCCGTTCCCCACGGGCCCCACGACGCACCGTCACGAGAGGGGCAGCACATGAGGATCGGCGACATCGAGGTCCTGGCGGTCATGGACGGAGAAGGCACCGAGACCGCCGCCGAGATCCTCACCCGCCCCGGCACCGACGACCCCTGGGCCTGCCACGCCCACCACCTCGACCCGCACGGCACCCTCCACCTGCCCCTCGGCGGCTTCCTGGTCCGCAGCGGCGCACGCACCGTCCTCGTCGACGCCGGCGTCGGCCCCCACGACCACGGCCGCTACCACGGCGGCGCCCTGCTCGACTCCCTCGCCGCCCACGGTGTCACCCCCGCCGACGTCACCGACGTGCTCTTCACCCACCTGCACTTCGACCACGTCGGCTGGGCCGCCGTCGACGGCCGCCCCGTCTTCCCGAACGCCGTCTACCGCGCCCACCGCGCCGACTGGCAGCACTTCGTCACCGGCCCCGCCGCCACCCCCGAAGCCGTCGCCAAACTCACCCCCGTCGAAGACCGACTCGAGCTCTTCGACACCGACTTCACCATCGCCCCCGGCATCGACGCCCTCCACCTGCCCGGCCACACCCCCGGCACCACCGCCTACGTCCTGTCCTCCGGGGCACGCCGCGCCCTGCTGCTCGGCGACATCGCCCACTCCGTCGTCCAGTTCGGCGAACGCGACTGGCAGGTGATCTGGGACCTCGACCCCGCCGCCGCCTCCGCCGTCCGCAACCGCATCGCCGACGAAGCCGCCGACACCGACGACCTCCTCGTCGCCGCCCACTTCCCCGGCATGCGCTTCGGCCGCATCCTCACCGCCGACGGCCACCGCCGCTTCGTCGCCGTCTGACACACCACCCGCCCCGCCCGCCGCCGTTGCGCTCCGCCCGCCCCGCGCGCCGCCGCCACGCCTCGCCCGCCCCGCCCCGAGACGCGCGCCGGTCGCGGTCGGGCGGGCACCGGCCCCGTAAGGTACCGGCATGTCGGTTGTGATCGCGGGCGGCCACGGCAGGGTCGCACTCCTGACGACCCGTCTCCTCACCACCCGGGGCCTACCGGTCACCGGGATCATCCGGCGCCCGGAACAAGCCGCCACCGTACGCGCCGCCGGCGCCCAACCCGCCGTCACCGACCTGGCCCACACCACCCCCCACCACCTCGCACACCTGCTCACCGGCGCCCAGGCGGTGCTCTTCGCCGCCGGCGCCGGCCGCGGCAACGCCCCCGGACAGGCCGACCCCGTCGACCACGACGCCGCCCTCACCCTCGCCGACGCCACCCAACTCGCCGGAGTCCGACGCTTCGTCATGCTCTCCACCATGGGCGCCGACCCCGCCATCCACTACCCGCCCGACCCCCTCGTCGAGACCTTCCTCCAGGCCAAGGGCAGAGCCGACCAGGACCTGCTCTCCCGCCCCGCCCTCGACTGCACCGTGCTGCGCCCCGCCTGGTTCCGCGACGGGCCCGGCACCGGCCTGGTCCACCTCGCCGAACACACCGGCCCCGGCGAGATCGACCGGGCCGACGTCGCGGCCGTCCTCGCGGACCTGCTCACCACACCCGCCACGGCCCCGCGCGTCCTGGAACTCGTCTCCGGCACCGTCCCCGTCCACGAGGCCGTCGCACGCACCGCCCTGCGCCTCGTCGCCGACCACTGAACCCCCCCCCGACCACTGAGCCACCCGGCCGCCGAGCCCGCCGGCCCGCGATCGACGGCGCCGGTGTCGGGCACGCGCGGCGGCGTGACGCGACCGCTCGGGCCCACCGGTCGCATCACACCCCGCAGACGGGCCGGTCCGCCCGCCGGCCCGGGCGCTACCCGCGCCGGTCGCTGCGCTGCGCCGCCCAGGCCAGCGCCAGCCCCACCGCGCCGAGTGCGGCGGCGATCCCCAGCGGTGCGGTGTACCCGGCCCCGGCGGACAGGGCCGCGCCCGCCAGCAGGGGGCCGCCCGCGTTGCCGATGTTGAAGGCGGAGATGTTCGCGGCCGAGGCGAGGTTGTCCGCGCCGCTCGCCCGCGCCAGCACCCGGGCCTGCAACGGCGGGATGACCGCCCCGCCGGCCAGGCCGAACAGCAGGAAGGCGGCGGCCACGGCGGCCCGGCTGTGCACGGCGGCGAGCAGCAGCAGCGGAACGGCCGTCACCCCGGCCAGCGCCGCGTACAGCGCGGCCGCCGGCGCCCGGTCGGCCAGCCGGCCCGCCAGCGGGGTGCCGACCACCATGCCCACGCCGACCAGCATCAGCACCACCGGCACCGCGCCGGACCCGAAGCCCGTGACCTCGGTCAGCAGCGGCGAGACGTAGGTGAGGACGGTCAGGAAGGGCGCCCAGCCGAAGGCCGTCGCGGCCAGGGCGAGCCACACCCCCGCACGCCGGAACACCCGCAGCTCGGCCCGCAGTCCGGCCCGCGGGGCCGCCGGCCCGCGCGGCAGCAGGACGGCCAGCGCGACCAGCAGCACCACGCCCAGCGCGGTCACCGCCCAGAACGTGGCCCGCCAGCCCAGCGCCTGCCCGAGCGCGGTACCGCCGGGCACCCCGAGCACGTTGGCGAGGCCGAGCCCCGTGAACACGGCGGCGATCGCGCCGGCCCTGCGCCGCGCGGGCACCAGCGAGGTCGCCACCGCGGAGGCGATCCCCACGTACGCCCCGCCGGCCAGCGCGGACAGCACCCGCCCCGCCAGCAGCGCGCCGAAGCCCGGCGCGAGCGCGGTGACCAGGCCGGCCGCGATGAACAGGCCGACCAGGTACAGCAGCATCCGCCGGCGGGCGACACGGACCCCGAGCGCGGTCAGCAGGGGAGCCCCCACGACCATGCCCACCGCGTACCCGGACACCAGCACCCCCGCCGTCGGCAGGGACACCCCCGTGTCCTCGGCGATCCGCGGCAGCAGCCCGGCGACCACCACCTCGGCGGAGCCCACCGCGAACGCGCCGAGGGCGAGCGCGAACAGGGCGGCCCCGGCCGGAAGTTCAGGCGCACGGGCGTTGGTGGGGGAGGGGGCGGACGCGAGGCAGGGGGCGCGGCGCGCCGAGAGATCGCTGGTCATGGCACCAGCCTGGCCGCCGCCGACCCGCTGATCAGCCCCCGAACGCGCAACGACCGGTAAGCCAGGCTTACCGGTCCCGGCCCGCCGCCCCCACCGCCCCCACCGCCGCCGTCGGGGGCTCCGCCCACTCCCGGGTCCACCCCCGGGCCCGCTCCACCGCGACCGCCGCGAACGCCCGCACCCGCGCACTGTCCCCGCCCGCCCGCCACACCAGCCCGTACTCGAGCGGCTCGGCGTCCACGAACGGCACGAACACCACCCCCGGCGGCGCCGAGTGCACCGCCACGTCCGCCCCCACCGGCGAGATGCCCTGCCCCGCCCCGACCATCGCCAGGGTCTCCGCCAGCGTCGCCGCCGACCGCCCGCGCTCCACCACCCGCCCCCCGGGCGTCACGGACGGCGCCAACCACTCCTGCCAGTACCCGGGGACGTGCCCCGTACAGGCGAACACCCGGTCCCGCGCCAGGTCCTCCACCCCGACCGACTCCCGCCTGGCCAGCACGTGGTTGGCCGGCACCGCCAGCATCCGCGGCACCCGCAGCACCACCGGGCCCCGCACGAGGTCCTCCTCCTCCACCGGGAACTGGGTGACCAGCACCTGCGCCCCGCCGCCGCGCAGCGGCTCGAACATGGACGCCACCTGCGTCTCGTGGATGCGCACGTCGATGCCCGGGTGCCGGCGGGCGAAGGCGCCGATCACCTCCATCACGAACTCCCCGGCCGCCCCGCCGAGGTAGCCGACCGTGAGCACCCCCTCGACGCCCCGGGCCGCGGCCCGCGCCCGCTCCAGCCCGTCCCCGATGCGCCGGTACGCCGGCCCGACGTCCTCCAGCAGCCGCCGCCCCAGCTCCGTCAGCCGCACCCGCCGACTGGTCCGCTCGAACAGCGGCGCGCCCACCCGGCGCTCCAGCCGCTGGATCGTCTGGCTCACCCGCGCCCTGGAGACCCCCAGCCGCTCGGCCGTCCGCCCGAAGTGCAACTCCTCGGCCAGGACCACGAAACCCTCGATCTCCAGTCGCTCCCACACCCGCCCGATGCTACGCCCGGCCCCCGGCCGTCCCCCTGGGCCGTACCGGCCGGGGGCCCGGTGCGGGTCAGGGCCGGGGGCAGAACTCGGCCTCCAGCTCGGAGGTGAACACCGCGATCGGCCAACTGCCGTTGGTCCAGTCGCCGTTGATGTTGGTGGTGAGCAGGTGGCCGCCGTCGCGGGTGCCGAAGGTGTAGGTCCAGGAGCCGTTGATGGCGCCGCCCATGCCCCAGAGGGTCGGTCCGCAGGCCAGGGTGACGGAGCCGACGCCGAGGCCGTACGCGGCGTTCGGGATCCACGCGCCGGGCGGTGTGGGGACCGTCGTGAACAACTCCCGCTGCTGGGCGGGCGGCAGCAGCCGTCCGCCCAGCAGGGCGGCGAAGAAGGTGTCGAGGTCGCGGGCGGTGGAGACCATGTCGCCGGCGGCGTAGCCCCAGGAGGGGCTGAGCTCGGTCACGTCGTGGACGGGGGCGGTGGGGGAGGGGTCGCCCAGGCGGGAGTAGGCGCGTGCGTGCGGGCCGCGCAGGGCGGTGTCGTCGGGGTCGGGGGTGTAGGTGCCGCTCAGGCCGAGCGGGGTGATGACGCGCTGGTCGACCTGTTCGGCCAGGCTGGTCCCGGTGGCCCGTTCGACGATCAGCCCGGCGAGGACGTAGCCGGTGTCGGAGTACGTCCAGCCGGCGCCGGGGGCGAAGTCCGGGCGGTTGGCGGTGCCGGTGCGGACGAGCTGTTCGGGCGTGTAGGTGTCGAAGCGGTGGAGCAGGAAGCCGGTGCCCTCGTTCTCGGTGCGGACCTTCGCGTCCATCGCGTAGTTGTAGACCCCGCTCGTCATGCCGAGCAGCTGCCGGACGGTGATCCGGTCCGGCTCGTAGCCGGGCCCGTCGACGAGGCCGGGCAGCCACCGTTCCACGCTGTCGTCCAGGTCCAGCCGGCCCTCGGCGGCGAGTTGGAGGACGACGGTGGCGACGAAGGTCTTGGTGGTGCTGCCGATGCGGAACCGCTCCTGGGCGTGGCGGGGGCGCCCGGTGGCCAGGTCGGCGACGCCCGCGGTGCCGAACCAGGCGCGGTGCCCGTCGCGGACCTCGGCGACGATGCCGGGCACGCCGCCCTCGGTCACGGCGCGCTCCAGGACCCGCTGGACGCCGGGGTGTCCGTTCCGGGCGTCCGGGGTCGCGGGCGCCGGTGCGGCGGTGGCGGTGCCGCCCGCGATCAGGGCGGCGGTCAGGGCGGTGGCGGTCAGCGCGGTGGCGCGCCTGGTGATTCCCATGCTGGTGTTCCCCCTCGGCGTGGTGTTCGTGGCCTGGGAAGAAACTAGGAGCCGCTTCACGGTCGGGTCAACGTCAACTCCATTGCCGTGCACGGTCTGTGCAGGTGGGAGCGGGGACATCCTTGCAATGGTCGTGCCGACGAATGCAACAGCTGCCCGCGTTCCATTGCAACAGTCGCCGGGGGCGGCCGATACTGGGCCGACCGAGTCCGACGAGTCCGAGCGAGGAGGGGCGGGGACGGATGCCCGGAGCCAGGCTGACCCAGCAGGAGCGCCACCGGATCGCCACCGGGCTGGCCGAGGGGTGGGGGTACGGCGAGATCGCCCGGCAGCTCGGGCGGCCGACGTCGACCGTCACCCGGGAGATCGCCCGCAACGGCGGTCCGTCCGGCTACCGCGCCGACCGGGCGCAGCGGGCCACCGTCCAGCGCTCCCGGCGCGGGCGGGCGGCGGCCGGCCGGGAGGCGGTGCCGGAGCCGGCGGTGCCCGGGCGCGACACGGAGGAGGTCCGCCAGTTCGGTGACCGGCTGGCCGAGTTCCTGGCGCTCGGCGGCATGCCCCGGATGACGGCGCGGGTGCTGGTCTGCCTCCAGCTCACCGAGGACGGCGCCCTGACGGCGGGTGAGCTGGTGCGGCGCCTGCGGGTCAGCCCGGCGTCCGTCTCGAAGGCGGTCGGCTACCTGGAGGTCCAGGCCCTGGTCCGCCGGGAGCGCGACGGGCGCAACCGCCGCGAGCGGTACGTCATCGACGACGACGTCTGGCACCGCGCGCTGCTGGCCAGTGCCGAGCGCAACGCGGTGCTCGCCGGGATCACCCGCCACGGCGCCGAACTGCTCGGCCCGGCCACCGCGGCCGGGGCCCGGATGGACGGCGCGGCCACGCTGCTGGACCGGATCGGCCAGGACATCGTCCGCGGCATCCGGCAGTGGCACGAGGAGAGCCGACGCGGCCGGGAGGACGCGGGCGCGGCCTCCCCGGGGTGAGCGGCCTCCCGGCCCCGGCCGGGGAGCGGCCGGGTGGTGCGGGTCATCCGGCCGCGGTCGCGGGGCCCGTCGGGTGGGCGTGGTCGAGGAAGGCGCGGACCTGGTGGGCGAAGGCGTCGGGGGCGTCCGCGTAGAGCCAGTGCCCGCTGTGCGGGATCTCCGCCAGGCGGGTGTTCGGGCGTTCGCGGGCCATCCGGCGTGCGGTGGCGGGGGTGAGGAGGAAGCTGTCGGCGGCCCGTAGGAGCAGGGCGGGCTGGGCGGAGGCGTTCCAGACGGCCGTGAAGTCGCCGGTGAGGGCGGCCTGGGAGGCCGTCATGTCGGCGGTGTCGAAGAGGAAGCCCCAGCCGTCGGGGAACTCGGCGGCGCTGTCCATGAAGTAGCCGGCCGGGACGCCGCGTTCCGCCAGCGCCCGGGCCAGGGCGCGGCGGGTCGGGGCCCGGCGGGGCCAGCCGGACACGTCCAGGACGGGGCTGGTCTCGGGCTCCCGGTTGAGCGTCGTCATGTCGGCGACCACGAGCGCCGCCACGAGGTCGGGGCGCCGGCGGGCGAGGTGGAAGGCGACCGCGCCGCCCATCGAGTGCCCCAGCACGGCGGCCGGTGCCGGGCCGAGCGCCTCCAGGAACGCCGCCGCGTCGGCCGCGTAGGCGTCCGGGGTGAACTCGCCCCCGTTGTCGGACAGTCCGTGCCCGCGCTGGTCGAGGGCGAGGACCCGGTAGCGGCCGGCGAGCGCGGCGGCCAGCGGCGCGAAGATCCGGCCCCGCCCGAAGTGCCCGTGCAGGGCGAGCACGGCCGGCCCGGGGCCGCCGAAGTCCAGGTAGGCGAACCGGCGTCCGCCGAGCCGGACGAACGACTCGGCGGGCCGGTCCGCGGGTCCGTCCGTCATCCCGTACGCGCCCTCTCGCGAAGTGCCGTGTGCGGCAGGGGGAAACCTATCCCGGGCGGCGCGGACGGCGGCGGGCCCGCTCCGGGGGCCGGTCGGGGGGCGGGGCGGTCAGGTGTAGAGGGCGGCGGCGCGGCGGGTCGCCTCGGCCAGGCGGGAGCGCAGTTCGGGCGGGTGGAGGACCTCGGCCTCCGGGCCCAGGCGCAGCAGTTCGAGGTAGCCGATGTCCCAGCTCTCGACCGGCAGGGTCGCGGTGACCCAGCCGTCGGCGTCCGCCGGGCCCGCGGTGGCCAGCGCGTCGGCGGCGGCGGTCGGCTCCAGCAGGGCGGCGAGGTTCTCGACGGCGAACGGGCTCAGCCGCACCACCGCCCGCTCGCGCAGCATGGCGCGGGTGAACTCCCGGGCCGCCGCGGCCCAGTAGGCGGCGAGGTCGAACTCCGGGTCGCGCTCGAACCGTTCGTCGCCGGCCTCGGCGCTCTCGAAGCGGTCGACGCGGTACGAGCCGACCCGGCCGGAGGGGCCGCGCGCCGCGAGGTACCACTGCCCGGCCTTCAGGACCAGGCCGTACGGCTCCAGCCGCCGCTCCCGGGTGCCGGAGCGCGCCGCGTAGCGGGCGTGCAGGACGCGGTCCTCCCACACGGCGCGCGACACCTCGGCGAGCAGCGCGGGGGTCGGGGCGTCGCGGAACCAGGCCGGCGCGTCGAGGTGGAAGCGCCGGGCGGCGGCCGCGGGGGCGTCGCCCAGGGCGGCGGCGACCTTCAGCCGGGCGGCGAGGGCCTGCCCCGCCAGGCCCATGTCACGCAGCGGGCCCGGCAGCCCGGCCAGGTGCAGGACCTCGGCCTCGGCGCGTTCGAGGCCGGTGAGGCGGGTGCGGTAGCCGTCGACGAGCCGGTAGCCGCCGCCGCGGCCGCGCTCCGCGTACACCGGCACCCCGGCCTCCACCAGCGCGGCGACGTCGCGCTGCACGGTGCGCTCGGAGACCTCCAGCTCGGCCGAGAGCTCCGTGGCGGTCATCGTCCGCCGGCTCTGCAGGAGCAGCAGCAGTGCGATGGCCCGGCTCGCCCGCACGTCGCCCCTTCCGTCGCCTGCCTGGTGTTGCCTGGTGTTGCCTGGTGGGCCCGCCCGTGTGTGCCGGCTGCGCGGTGCGGTGGCCCGGCTCCATTGTCGCCGGGCCCGGTGCGGGCGGGGTCAGGCCTCGTCGGCCGCCGCGTCGAGCTTGGCGGGGTCGGGGGCGAACGCGGTCATCCACTGCGGGTGCAGCCGGTAGTAGACGACGTCGTTGTCCCAGTCGAAGGCGTCGGGGCCGTAGAAGTCCCGGAAGTAGGCGAGCAGTTCCGGCCAGTCGGCGGCCGGCTCGCCGCCGTGCGGGTTGAGGACCTCCGCGGTGCCGTGGGTGAACACGCCCAGGTCCTCCCCGCGCAGATGCGCGGCGCTGACGGCGGGCCGGGCGGCGAGGTGCCGGGCCTTGGCGGCGCCGCGCGCGGTGCCGAAGTGCCACATGCCGTGCAGGAAGTGCCCGTCCACGCCGCTGATCCGCGGCTCGCCCTTCGCCGTCACCGTGGACAGCGCGAGCGTGCACATGCCGGTGAGCACACCGGTGAGCTGGTCGGCGGTGAGCGAGCGCTCGCTGTTGATGATCGACCGCAGGTGCGCGGTGGAGCGGGCGAGCGAGGCGTCGAGGAGGGCCTGGAGCCGGTGGAGCTCGTCGGGTGTTTCGCGCATGGGGGGTCCTTGTCTGTCCGTCGTCCCGGCCCGTGCCACCACGACACCGACCGGCGCCCCCTACTGTCCCCGCGAAACCCGACACCTTCTGTCGTGATTTCCCGCGGTGTCCTGCGGTTTCCGCGCGCCCGGCCGCTGGTGGGGGAGTGGGGGGGGGGGGGGGGGGGCGTAACCACACCCCCGCCCCGCCCCGGGGGGGGCGGCGCCCCCCCCCCCGGC
>NZ_JBHJSJ010000009.1:49180-180792 GCF_042268845.1 Kitasatospora sp. NPDC056273
CCCCATGCCCCCCCCCCACCCACCCCCCTTTTTGGGGTGCTCTCCGGGGGGGGGGGGGGGGGGGCCCCCGCCGGGGGGGGGGGGGGGGGGGGCCCGCGGGGGGGGGCCCCCCCCCCCACTCCCCGGGGCTCCGCGGTGGCAGCCGTCAGCCGCCTGCCGTGCGGCGGTCAGGGCCAGAGGCACTGCGACTGCGGGTCGAAGCAGGTGAGGCCCATCGAGGACGCCACCTTCGCGATGTGGACGCAGGCCTCCTCCACCATGCTCCAGCGAACCGGGAAGTAGATCAGCGGGCCGCTCGCCTCCCCGATCAGCGGGCCGGTCGACCACGGCGAGGTGTCGTCCTCGTCCTCGGCGAGGTCGGGCCACCGCTCCAGCAGCGCGGCCACGAAGGCCGCGATCCGCTCGGTCGGCGGAAGGTTCTCCTCGTCCGTGCCGAGGTACCGCTCGTACAGGTCGTCGAAGCACCGGCCCGCCGCGGCGTCGTCCGCGGGGCGCTCGCCCTCCCAGACCGCAAGGTCGTAACTCATGGGCGCAGCCTGCCACCCGGCACCGACAGCCGCCCCGGAGCCCGTACGCGCAGGCCCGGCCTGTCGGGGGCCGCCGTCGTGGGGGAGTAGGAAGTCGGCGGGGCCGACTTTCCACTCCCGGCGGCTCCCCGGTTCCCCGGGGCGGCTGCTCCGTGTGGCCGTCAGCCGGCCGGCTGCGCCCGCTCCAGGGCTTCCCGCAGCCGCCTGACCTCGGCGACCAGTCGTGGCACGTCCTGGCGGGCGGCGGCGATGAAGTCGAGGTCCGCGTCCGTCGCGGGGTCCGGTCCCGTCCGGGGGCGGCCGTCGGTGGTCCGGGTCAGGTGGAACTCGTCGTCCTGCGGCGCGTCGGGGCGCAGTTGGACGAAGCTCGCGCCGCCGATCCCCTGGCGGGTCTCCAGCCGGGCGACCCACGGCCCCGGTGTCGCGGCGCCGGCGCGCAGCTCGATCGCGGACAGTTCTTCCTCGGACAACGGCTCGTCGGACGGCATGCCCGGATCCTGTCCCCGGTCCTCCGGGCCTGTCCAGGGCCACCCGGGCTGCCTTGAGCGGGGTGGCCCCGTCGGCTCAGGCCCGCCGGTTCGAAGGTCCAGCCTCGACCCACTGCGGTATCCGCTCCGGTGCCAGGAACTTCTCGTTGAGCACCAGCATCCACGCCAGCGCGATCATGCAGACGATCGGGATCGCGAGCAGCAGCACGATGAAGAGGATCGGGTGCGCGTGGCTGAACGCGTCGCTGTTGATCCCGAAGAGCGTCACGGGACCGGCGATGACGAGGGGCGCCACCAGCCAGCAGAACAGGTAGGTGCGGATCACCTCGCTCATGCGCAGTTCGGCCCGGCCCAGGAAGACGTACTGCGTGGTGCTCGTCGAGGAGCCGTGCCGCCCGGAGACGTCGACCGTCTCGCCCTCCTTGACGTAGTAGCGTCCCAGCGGCCGGATCGGCAGCATCAGGATGGTGAACCAGTGGGTGGCGAAGCAGGCCCCCTGGGCGTCCGGCCGCGTCTTGCCCAGCATCGTCCGCCCGAACCCGTTGACCGTGCCCAAGCGCGGTGCCGTGCGCATCGGCATGACCCTGTCCGACATCTGCCCCCCATCCCGGCGACAACCGTTGTGATCCGATCAGCATGCCAGCGCCGTACGACACCCTCCCGGCGGGGTCGCAACACCTCCATCGGATCTCCCCGGTGACGGACGATCACCTCCCGCCGGCCGGTGGAGCGGGAAGTCGGCGGGGCGACTCTGCTGGCGAAGTATGTGGTCTGGGTCAGGCTGCCGTTGCGGCGCCGTGTTGGGTGCAGAGTGTGTGGACGCGGGTGGGGCGGCGGTCTGGCCTGGTCGTGGTGGTGTCGAAGTGGGTGCCGAGTCGGCGGATGTTGATCGCGATGCCGATGAGGACGTTCTGCAGGTGGGTCTTGGCGGGGCCCCGGTAACGGGATCGTCGCAGGCCGGGGCCTCGGACCGCTTGTGAGACCGTTGCTTCGATGCCGGCGCGGGCCCGGTAGGTCTCGCGCCATTGAGGGGTGTCCTGTTCGGTCTGCATCCGCGTGCGCGCCGTGTGGACGGGTTCGGGGTGGATCTGCAGGCTTCGGCCACGGGTGACGGACGGAGTGCACCGGACGCGGATGGGGCAGGGCCGGCAGTCGGTGAGGGAGAACGCGACGGCGATCAGGCCGTCCTTGCGGGGCCGCATGGAGATGCTGGTGGCTCCGGCGGGGCAGCGCGTGGTCCCGGCCTGCCAGTCGACGGGGAAGTCCTTCGGGGTGAAGGTGCCGTCGTGGGCGCCGCGGCCGGTCTGGACCGTGACGGGGGCGACGAGGGTGATATCGCGTTCCAGACAGGCGCCGATGTTCGCCCCGCTGGGGTAGCCGGAGTCCGTCAGGTGCTCGCCAGGCTTCAGGCCCCGGCCGATGAGCCTGTCCTGGACGGGGGTGACGGCCGTGACGTCGGGTTCGGTGGCGGCAGTGGTGTGGACGTCGGTGACCAGGTGCGGCAGGTCCTCGTCGCAGGACTCGGTCAGGTGGGCCTTGGAGCCGGTCCACTCCACGCTGCCCGCTCCGGGACGGCCTTTGGTGCTGTAGCGGGCCTGCGTATCGTGAGGCGAGCGCACGCGCTGCGCGGAGGGCGGCAGTTCCTTGGTGTCCCGGTAGCGCAGTCGGCCGGTGGCGGTGGCCTCGAAGTGCTGGTCCCACAGCTCGCGCAGGATCCTGACCTGCGCCAGGCCGTTCATCCACACGGCGTCGGGGTCCGTGTCGATGGCGTCGGTCAGGCTCCGGCCGTCGGCGCCGATCTGCTCGGCGAGCTTGAGGGCGGAGGCGCCTCTGCGGCGCAGGAGCCTGCCCGTCTCGACCTTGCGGCCGTAGCGTTCGTCCCAGCCCTCCCTCAGGAGCGGCACGACGAACGCGGGGCTGGTGCGGGCGATCTCCTCCAGGGCCGCACGCAGAGTCTCGCCCAGGCACTCGACGCGGTTCAGTGTGCGCACGCAGGCCAGGACGTGGGTGGAGTCGGTGCGCTGACGCCCGCCGGCCCTCACCAGGCCGGCCGCCTTCAACCGCTCCAGCATCACCGTCAGCAGGGCATCGGCCCGGCCTCCGGCTGCCAGGCGGGCCCGGAACTCGCACAGCACGCTGGCATCGAAACCGGTGTACTCCAGCTCCAGTCCCAGCGCGTACTTCCAGGAGATCCGGTCGGCCACCGCCACCGCGGCGTCCCGGTCGGAGAGGTTGTGCAGGAACTGCAGGACCGTGACCATCGCCAGCAGGGCCGGCGAGATCCCGGGCCGTCCCAGGTCCGCGTACATCTCCTCGAACTCACCCGTGGTGAAGTCCACGTCGCTGAACAACGGACCCAGCGCGTCCCGAACCCGCATCTCGTCCGTCCCCCGCGGATGGACCCGGCGAGCCAGCGCCACCGTCTCCGCCGGAATCCCCGACACACCACCAGGACGAAGCACAACCACCCCTACAGACAGGCACATTGTCGACACTCACTGTCCCACATCTGCCCCGAACGACTTCGCCAGCAGAGTCGCGGGGCCGACTTCCCGCGCGCGGGCGGCCCGCCGAAAGGGGCGGGCCAGGGGGCGCGTAGCCCGGGGAGGGGGCGCGCGGGCGGAGGGGGATCCGCGCTCTCGACGGATAGCTCTTACTGAGAGCTAAAATGAGGGTATGACCGCGACAGGGCCCGAAACGCTCGACGTCGCGCTGGCGGACGAGTTCTCCACCCTCCTCGTCGGCATCCAGCGCCTGGTCCGCCGCCGCCTGCGGCAGGCGACGGACGAACCCCGCCTGCGCGGCGCCCAGGTCGAACTGCTGCGCCTGGTGATGGACAGCCCCGGACTGCGCGTCTCCGAGGCCGCCGAGGAGCTGTGCCTGGCCGGCAACTCCGTGTCCACCCTCGTCAACCAGCTCGTCGCCCGGAACCTGCTGCGCCGCGAGAGCGACCCCGCCGACCGGCGCGCCGCCCTCCTGCACGCCACCCCGGAGGCCGTCGAACGCATCGAGGCCTGGCGCCGGCGCCGCCGCGCGCTGATGGGCGACATCGTCGCCGGCCTGCCGCCGCGCGAGCGCGAGGCCCTGGCCGCCGCCCTGCCCGCCCTGCGACAGGTCGCCGAGGGCCTGCGCACCCCGCCGGGGGAGGAGGAACGATGACCACCGAGGACACCCGGGACACCGGGAACGCCGAGGACACCGAGGACACCCGGGGCACCGGGAACGCCGGGGACACCAGGGAGGCCGCGGACGCGGTGGCCTGCCGGGGCCTGGAGTACACCTTCCGCCACGGCCGCGGGAAGGCCACCCGGGCCGTCGACCGGATCGACCTCACCGTCCGCACCGGCGAGGTGTTCGGCCTGCTCGGCCCCAACGGCGCCGGCAAGACCACCACCATCCGCGCGATCACCACCCTGCTGCCCGTCGGCGCCGGCATGGTCCGCGTCTTCGGCCACGACGCCACCCGCCACCCCATGCAGGTGCGCCGCCTGCTCGGCTACGTCCCCCAGCAGCTGTCCGCCGACGCCGGGCTGACCGGACGCGAGAACGTCGCCCTGTTCGCCCGCGTCTTCGACGTCCCGCGCCGCGAACGCGCCGCCCGCGTCGACCAGGCGCTGGCCGCCGTCGACCTCACCGAGGCCGCCGAACGCATGGCCGCCACCTACTCCGGCGGCATGGTGCGCCGCCTCGAACTCGCCCAGGCCCTGGTCAGCGCCCCGCGCCTGCTCGTCCTGGACGAACCCACCATCGGCCTGGACCCGATCGCCCGCACCGGCGTGTGGGAACGCGTCGACGCCGTACGCGCCGCCACCGGCATGACCGTCCTGGTCACCACCCACTACATGGACGAGGCCGACCGCCACTGCGACCGCATCGCCCTCATGGACCGCGGCCGCGTCCGCGCGCTCGGCACACCCGCCGAACTCAAGGACCAGGTACGGCGCACCGACCCGGCCCAGGCCGCGCCCAGCCTCGACGACGTCTTCCGCCACTTCGCCGGCCGGCAGCTGGCCGACGCCACCGAAGGAGACTTCAGCGATGTCCGCCGTACCCGCCGCACCGCAGGCCGCGTCGGCTGAACCCCCCGCCCACCGCCCCGCCGCCGGCCCCGACCTCTCCCTGCTGCTGGTGCCCCCGCGCGCCCGCACCGGCTGGCGCCTGGTGCCCGCCCGCATCGGCGCGATGTGCGCCGTCGAACTGCAGAAGCTGCGCCACGACCGCACCGAGCTCTACACCCGGGCCGTCCAGCCCGCCCTGTGGCTGCTGATCTTCGGCGAGACCTTCACCCGCCTCAAGGCCATCCCCACCGGCGGCATCCCGTACCTGGACTACCTCGCGCCCGGCATCATCGCCCAGTCCGCGATGTTCATCGCGATCTTCTACGGCATCATGATCATCTGGGAGCGGGACTCCGGCGTCCTCACCAAACTGCTCGTCACCCCCACCCCGCGCGCCGCCCTCGTCACCGGCAAGGCCTTCGCCGCCGGGGTGAAGGCACTCCTGCAAGCCGTCGTGGTCGTACTGATCGCCGCCGCCCTCGGCGTCGCCATGACCTGGAACCCGCTGCGACTGCTCGGCGTCGTGGCCGTCGTCCTGCTCGGCTCGGCGTTCTTCTCCTGCCTGTCGATGGCCATCGCCGGCATCGTCCTCACCCGCGACCGCCTGATGGGCATCGGCCAGGCCATCACCATGCCGCTGTTCTTCGGCTCCAACGCCCTCTACCCCGTCGACCTGATGCCCGGCTGGCTCCAGGCCGTCAGCAAGGCCAACCCGCTCAGCTACCAGGTCGACGCCCTGCGCGGCCTGCTCATCGGCACCCCCTCCCACCTGCCCCTGGACTTCGCCGTCCTCGCCCTCGCCACCGTGGCCGGCATCGCCGCCGCCTCCGCCCTGCTCAGGCGCCTGGCGCGCTAGCCGACGCCGTCACCACCGTCACCGCGCACCGGAAAACGCGGTGACACGCGGGGCGCCGCCCCGGGAGACTGCCCCAGACGTCCTGCCACGCGAAGTCGCCGCGGGCATCCGCGCCGCCCGGGCGAACGGCTGGACACCCGCCGCCCCCGGCCCGCCCCTCACCCTGCACCTGTCCGCCGCCTGACCGGGAAGGAACGACACGACCCCATGACCCACGCCTTCCCCCAGACGGTGCTCCACACCCCGCGCCTGACCCTGCGCCCCTTCACCGCCGACGACACCGACGACACCCGCGCCGCCTGCGCCGACGACCTCACCCAGCACTGGCTGCCGCTGCCCCGCCCCTACACCCGCGAGGACGCCCACACCTGGTGCACCCGCACCGCCCACGACCTGCGCACCACCGGCGACGGCATCCACTTCGCCGTCACCGAGCGCACGAACGGGCGCCTGGCCGCCACCGTCGGCCTGAAGAAGACCGACTGGCGCTCCCGCAGCTCCGAAGCCGGCTACTGGGTCGCCCCCTGGGCACGAGGCCGGGGCATCGCCGCCGAAGCCACCCGCGCCCTGGCGCACTGGCTGCTCACCGCGCAGGCCTTCGAACGCCTGGAGCTCAAGGCCGCCACCGCCAACACCGCCTCCCGCCGCACCGCCCTGAACGCCGGCCTGCGCGAGGAGGGCGTGCTGCGCAACGCCGGCTTCACCCACCACGGCCGCACCGACCTCGTCCTGTACTCCCTCGTCCCCGCCGACCTGGGGTCGTCGCCGACGGCCTGACCGGGCCGGCGGCACCGGGTCGGGGCGTCAGGAGGCGGTGCGGCGCACCGGGTGGCCGCCGGGGCCGGTGGTGAGCCAGGAGCCGTCGCCGAGCGGCCGCAGGTCGTACGGGTCCGCCGCGTGGGCGTCGAACTCGCCGTGGACGCGGCCGGTGCGGGCGTCGACGCGGTAGTGGCGGAACCAGTCCTCCTCGTCCTCGGTCTCGCCGACGAGGGTGGCGAGGAGGGTGTCCGGGGTGAGGTGGCCGCCGCTCCACTCCAGGAAGACCGTGTCCGGGTCGTGGCCGAAGTCGTCGACGGTGAGGGTGAACACCGTCTCGCCGCCGGGGAAGGCGTGGACGGCGAGGTCCCTCTGGGCGTGGTCGACGGTCAGGAAGCGGTGTCCGTCGGGGGACAGGTCGATGAGGCAGCGGTCGTCCCACGGGTAGCGGAGGAGTTCCAGCCGGCCGCCGGCCAGTGACGCGCGGTAGACGGCGGTGCCGTCCTGCCCCTCGCCCACGTTGAGGAGCATCCCGCCGCTCGCCGGGTGGGCCAGCTGCACGCCGCCGTGCCCGACTGTCTCCAGGTCGGCCCGGGCGAGGACCGCCCCGCTCGCGGCGTCCACGGCGACCCACTGGTCCGGCCGGTCGCGGCCCGCCATGGCGTCGGGCCGGTAGACCCACAACACCCGTCCGTCCGGGGATAGTTCGCAGTCGGGCAGGTGGCCGTGGGCGTTGTCCGCCGCCGGCTCGAAGGGCGTGCGCCAGACCTCCGCGCCGTCGGCCGTCACGCAGACGGCCGCGTGGGGCGTCGTGTAGTAGGCGTGACGCAGGTCGGCGGCGACGGCGTGGGCGACCACCCCGTCCCCGGGAACCGGCCGGCAGGCCACCGCGGGCGACAGCACGCCCACGGCGCCGGCGGCCGGGGCGTAGGCGCAGACGAGTCCGTCGACGAGCCGGGTGGTGAGCCGGACGGGGTGCGGGGAGGCGGCCATCCCCGGAGGCTACCGAACCCGGGCGGGCGGCCGCCGTCGGCCCCGCCTCCGGCCGCTCCCGGCCGCCTCCGGCCGGTCAGGGGCGCCACTGCTCCCGATAGCCGGGGTGGTCGTGGTAGGACTGCGCGAGGACGCGCAGCGCGTACGCGAGGCCGGCGGCGCGGGGGTCCGAAGGGTTCATCGCGATGCCCTCCTGGGCCAGCTGGTCGACCAGGTCGAGCATGGGCAGGTGGCTGTCGAGGAGCGCCTCGGGGCCGAAGACGTGCGCCACGTAGGCGTAGGCGTGGTTGTCTTCCTCGTTGCGTGCGCGCAGGAAGCGCAGGAAGCGCAGGAAGCGCAGGAGGTCGTCCATGAGCCCATCCTGGTGCGCCGCCCCGGCGGGCCGGGAGCCGGGGCCCTTCCGCCCGGAGGGCGCGGGGGCGGCTCGGCAGCGTGTGCCGCAGGCGGGCAGCGGGGGCCTGGTCGGTGAACGGGCTTGGCGGCGCGCCGGGTTGCGCGCGTCCCCGGCCGGCCGGGGACGCGGCTGTTCGCGGTGGTCGGGTGGCCCACGCCCGTCGTCCCGTCGCGGCCGAACTTCCGTTCGTCCTAGGGGAGTTCGTGCGGGAGGGCCGCCACGCTCGGCGCCGTGGTGCCGTGTTCCACGGGGACGTTGCTTCCTCCCGTGGGGGCGCGCGCGGAGCCGGGCGCCGGCCGGGCTCCGCGCGCGCAGGGGGGAGGGGGTCAGGCGGCGGTGCCCTGGCGGCGGGCGCGGACGCTGGTGACCAGCTGGGCGCGGATGCGGGCGGGGACCTCGGGGGCGAAGCGGGCCAGGTAGTGGTTCAGGTGGGTCTCGTCGCCGGTGAGGAACGGCAGGTCGAAGACCAGCAGTTTGCGCACCGCGAGCAGCGGGACGGGGGCGCGCAGCGGCCGGAAGGAGTGGTTCCACAGGCCGGGTTCCTCGCAGACCGGGTGGAACTGGCCGATCATCAGGCCCTGTTCGACGAACTCGTCCTTGGCCTTGCGCTGGAGCTCGTCCAGCACGGTGGAGTCCTCGCGGTCCAGCTGGGGCAGCACCAGCAGGACGGTCAGCAGCTCCCGGTCGGACTCCTCCGCCAGGTCGGCGAGCAACGCGTCGTAGTGGGCGCGCAGTTCGGCCACCAGCGCGGGCAGGTCCCCGCCGGGGGAGGCGCCGGGGGAGGTGTCGGCGACGGCGATGTGGAACAGGCCGCGGCGCAGCGAGGGCTGGGTGTAGGGGCAGACCGGGCCGCTGCGGCCGAGGTCGGGGTGGGCGGTGGTGAGGAAGGCGCGGGCCCAGGCGAGGGTCTCGGCGGCCTCGGGGCTCGCGGCGGCGCGGCCGGCGTCGATGTGCTCGGCGCTGTACACGCGCAGCGCCCCGGTGACGGCGGCGACGGCGGTGGGGGCGACGGCGGCGGGGGCGGTCATCGGGGCCCCCGCCAGACCGGGGCCAGGCGGGGTCCGCCGCCGGGCAGGGCGAGGGCCTCGCCGAAGCGGGCGAAGCCGCCGCAGGCGAGCAGGCGGGCGCCGGACGGGGAGCTGGTCTCGGCGTAGGCGGCCTGGCCGGCGGTGTCGACCTCGGTGAGGAAGGCGTGCAGCAGGGCCCGCCCGGCGCGGGTGCCGCGGGCGCCGGGGCGCACCCCGACGAAGGCGAGGTAGTGGTGGGAGCGGTGGCGCGGGTGGCGCAGGGTCTGTAGGCGGGTGATGGCGGCCAGGCGGCGGGCCGGCTCGCCGTGGCCGGCGGCGTCGATCGCCTCGTCCAGGGCGGTGGCGGCGCCGTCCCGCGGGCCCGGGGCCTCCCAGCGGCCGGGCGGCAGGAACAGCAGCGCCCCCAGCGGTTCGCCGTCCGTGGCGCCGTCGTCCGTGGCGCCGTCGTCCGCGGCGCCGTCGCCGGCGGCCCGGTGGACGGCCAGCGCGCCCCCGTGGGCCAGGCACTGCTCGACGTGGACGCGGAAGAAGGCGGGCAGGACGCGGGCGCGGTGGTCGGGGTCGGGGAAGGCCCAGAGCATCAGCGCGTCGTCGGCGAAGGCGTCGGCGAGCGCGCGGGCCAGGGCGTCCTCCTCGCCCGGGCGGGCGGGGCGCACGACCGGCCGTACGGCGCTGTCGGCCGGCCCGGGGGGCGGTAAGGCGGTGCCCGCGGCGGCGGGCAGGGCGGTGGCGGTGGTCAACGGGCACTCTCCTCGAACGAGGGGGCGGACGAAGGGGAAGGAGCCGAAGGACTGGACGGAACACAGGGAGCGGACGGAGCAGAGGGAGCAGAGGGAGCGGACGGAACGGTGGAAACAGGGGAAGCGGTCGCCGAGGCGGCCAGCGCCGCCACCCGCGCGTGCAGCGGCGCCACCCACCCCTCCGCCTCCGGCTTGATCAGCACGCTGCGCAGCACCCGCGCCCCGTCCGCGTCCGCGCGCACGTCCGGGTGGCGGCGGGTGAAGTCGGCGGCGTCCACGCGCAGCACGCTCAGGTAGACGGGGTCGTGCTCGTCGGCCATGCCCTGGCGCAGGACCCGCTCGCTCGCGGCGTCGACCGCCGACAGCGCGGGCGCACCGGCGACGGTGGGGAAGTAGGTGACGATGTCCAGCTGCGGCCGCTGGTAGAGCGTCAGCTCCGGGCTGTCCTCGATCCGCCGCGCCCAGGCGAGGGCGGCGCGCCGGCTCGCGGCCAGCCCCGCGCCCAGCCCCCGCGCGGTGAGCGGCAGCAGCTGCAGGGTCAGCCACAGGGCGGCGGCCGAGGCCCCGGCGCGCGAGCACTCCAGGCTGATCTCGCCCAGGTGCAGCTCGGCGTCGGTGAAGTAGGTGTACGGGGAGTCGTGGGCGAAGTGCCGCCCGATGTCCGGGTCGGCGAACAGCACCGCCCCGCAGCCGTACGGCTGCAGGCCGTGCTTGTGCGGGTCGACGGTCACCGAGTCGCAGCCGGCGATCGCCCGCCACGGCGCCGTGTCCACGTCGAGGGAGGCGGCGAGCGCGTCGTCGGCGGCCAGCAGCGCGAAGAACCCGCCGTAGGCGGCGTCCACGTGCACCCGCGCCCCGTAGCGGCGGGCCAGCGGCAGGATCTCGTGCACCGGGTCGACGGCGCCCGCCCCGGTGGTGCCGCAGGTGACCACCACCGTGCCGACCCGCCCGGTGCGCAGCAGCTCCTCCAGCGCGCCGGTGTCCATCCGGCCCTCGGCGTCCGCCGCCACCGCGTGCCCCTGGACGTCCAGCACGTGGCACATCCGGCTGTGGGTGTAGTGGGCCTCGCGGCTGTACGCCACCCCCAGGCCCGGGTGGCTCTGGCGCGCCACGTACAGCGCCTCCAGGTTGGCGATGGTGCCGCTGCTGGTCAGGTGGCCCACGTGCGCGGGCAGCCCGAACATGGCGGCGAGCTGCGCCACGCACTCGCGTTCCATGTCGTTGGTGGCCGGCCCGCCCTCGTAGGCGTGGTTGTTGGGGTTGAAGCGCATCGCCGTCAGGTAGCCCACCACCGCCGCCGGGTGCGGCGGCTTGACCATCTGCCCGGCGTAGCGCGGATGGAAGAACGGGTAGTTGTGCTCCAGGCGCTCGGCGAAGCGCTCGAAGGCGGCCGCGAACGCCGCCTCGTCCACCAGGTGCGAGGGGTGCGGCTCCAGCGGCCCGAACCGCTCGCCCCACCGCTCGGCCACCTCGGCCGCCTTCGGCAGCCAGTACCGCAGGTCCACGCGCAGGCCCTTCCCCTCAAGTCCTTCGACAACGGGGGGCCGACGCGCGGGTGAGCAGCACGCCGGGCCCCTGGCGAGTACGAGCGTTCACCGCGTCCGAGTCCTTGAGCGTTCCTCGACCGCGTCCGCAGCCACCGTGGCCACCGCCCGCAAGGCGCCCGCAACACCCGCAGCTCACCCACCGCACCGCCCGCCGGCCCCACCCGCCCCGCCCCGGCCCCCGCCGCGGGCACCCCCGCACCGCCCCCGCCACCGCCCCGTACGGCCCCAGCCGGACCCCACCGGGACCCGAGCCGCCGCTGCTGCAATCACCCCCGGACAAGGCCGCCCCACCCCACCCGGGCGAGGCCGGGGGAGCTCACGCGGGAGGAACGACGCGATGGTGACCAGACGCAGGATGATCGGCGCCGCCCTGGCGACCGGGGGAGGAGTCCTGCTCGTGCGCACCACGCTGCGCCCGGCCCCCTCCGCCGCCACCACCGCGGCCGCCGCCGCCAAGGACGCCGGCCACGCCCACCCGGCCGGCGCCGCCGCCCCCGACCCCGGCCCCGACGCCGGCCCCGCGCTCGCGGAGAAGTTCACCACCGCCCTGCCGCTGCCCCCGGTGCTCAGCCCCGTCTCCACCGACGGCGGCGCCGACACCTACGCGGTGACCATGCTGCGCTCCTACGCCCGCGTCCTGCCCGGCCGCCGCACCGAGGTCCTCACCTACAACGGCGCCTTCCCCGGCCCCGTCATCCGCGCCCGCTCCGGGCGCCCGGTGGTCGTCCGCCAGACCAACCTGCTCGACGACCCGGTCTCCGTCCACCTGCACGGCTCCGCCGTCCCCGTCGACAGCGACGGCGGCCCGATGAACCTGCTGGGCGCCGGCGCCACCCGCACCTACACCTACCCCAACGACCAGCCCCACGCGAGCCTGTGGTTCCACGACCACGCCCACCACCTGGAGTCCGAGCACGTCTACCGCGGCCTGGCCGGCACCTACCTGCTCACCGACGCCACCGAGGCCTCCCTGCCGCTGCCCGCCGGCCGCTACGACCTGCCCATCGCCCTGCGCGACGCCCGCTTCGACACCGCCGGCAACCTCGTCTACCGGATGGACGACGCCGAGGGCCGCGCCACCGTCCTCGCCAACGGCCGCCCCTGGCCCAAGGTCGACGTCGCCGCCCGCCGCTACCGCATCCGCCTGCTCAACTCCTCCAACCTGCGCTTCTTCTCCCTGCGCCTGGCCGACGGCGGCCCCATCACCCAGATCGGCTCCGACGGCGGCCTGCTGGAACGCCCCCACACCACCGACACCGTCGACCTGTCACCCGGCGAGCGCGCCGACGTCGTCATCGACTTCTCCCGCTACCGCCCCGGCACCAGCGTCGTGCTCACCAACTCCATGCCGCCCGGCCCCGCCGAACACATCGGCCAGGTCCTGCGCTTCGACGTCGGCCGCCCCGCCCCCGACCCCTCCAGCGTCCCCGACCGGCTGCGCACCCTGCCCCCGCTGGGCCCGGTGGCCCGCGAGCGCACCATCGTGCTGAAGGTCGAGGAGGGCGGCGCGGGCGTGGCCCCGCTCGGCCTGATCGACGGCCGGCAGTACGACCCCGCCCGCGTCGACGCCGCCGTCGCCTTCGGCACCTCGGAGATCTGGACGGTCCACAACGCCAACACCGACATCCCGCACAACTTCCACCTGCACCTGGTGCAGTTCCGCGTCCTGCAGCGCAACGGCGCACCCCCCGGCCCCGAGGAGGGCGGCCTCAAGGACACCGTGCGCCTGATGCCCGGCGAGAGCGTGCGCCTGCAGGCCACCTTCGACACCTACCGCGGCCGCTACCCCTACCACTGCCACCTGCTGGACCACTCCGCGATGGGCATGATGGCCCAGATGGAGATCGCCTGACACCCCGCTCCCGGGGCCGCCCGCCGACACCGCGCCGGACACGGGCGGCCCCGGGACCGGGGGAGCGGTCAGGACGCGTGGATGCCCTGCCCCGGCGTCAGGATCCCCGCCGGGTCCCAGCGGCGCTTGGCCCGCGCCACCGTCTCCCACAGCCCCCCGTAGTGGCGCCGCCAGTCCGCCCCCGTCATCCCCGGCACCGCCCCGATCAGGTACCGCTTGCCGCCCAGCTCCACCGCCAGGTCGTACAGCCGCCGGTTGCGCTCCAGCATCGCCGCCGTGTCCGAGCCCGGCCCCGGGAACGCCAGCAGGTCGAAGTGCCAGCCCACCTCCTGCCCGGGCAGCACCGCCAGCGGCGCCCGCACCTTCGAGCGCTGGTACGGGTAGAACAGCAGCAGCCCCGCCCCCAGGTCGGCGGCGGTCAGCACCTCGGCGGCCCGCGCCATGAACGCCCGCGCCGCGGACGCCGGCAGGAACACGCTCAGCCACGGCTTGGGCAGCGCCCACAGCCCCGACGCGCGCAGGTACCCGGCGAAGCCGTCCACCCGGAACGCGTACTCCCGCCAGCTCTGCTCCACCACCTCGCTCGACACCGGGCGCAGCCCCGCCAGCAGCGCCGCCCGGTCCACCGCGCCCCCGGCGTCCGCGAACGCCACCAGCTCCGCCTTGTACCGCCAGCGCGCACCGTCCTCGCTGCGCACCACGTCGCCGACCTGGAGGTCGAAGCGGCGCTCGGCCATGACCTTCTGCTGGTCGGCGAGGTAGGCGTCCAGGTCGTCGTAGTACAGCGAGAAGACGTGGGCGCGTTCGCGGACCTTCACCAGGGCGAGGGTGGCGCGCACGATGACGGCGACCTGGCCGCCGCCGGCCAGCACGGCCTCGAACAGTTCCCGGTTGCGGGTGGGGGAGGCGGTGACCAGTTCGCCGGTGCCGGTGACGACGTCCAGTTCCAGCACGTTGTCGACCTGCATGCCGTGGCGCTGGACGCCGCCGCCGATGCCGCCGACGCTCAGCGTGCCGCCCACGGTCAGGTGCAGGTAGTCGGTGAGCACCGGCGGCACCCAGCCCGCGGCCAGGCCGGCCTCGGTGACCTGCGCCCAGGTGGCCCCGGCCTCGACGACGGCGCGCCCGGGGCGTACGGACAGGACCTTGGACAGGCCGCGGGCGTCGATGGCGACGCCGCCGCGGGGGTTGGCCTGGCCGTAGCTGGAGTGCGACTCCAGGCCGGCCTCGCCGAGCTGGGCGAGGTCGCCGCTCTGGCCGTTGACGGCCACCGGGATGCGGTGGCGGCGGGCGAAGGCGACCAGCTGCTGCACGTCGCGTACCGAGCCGGGGCGCAGGACGGCCCGGGGGGTGGCGGTGACGAGGTGGCCGAAGTCGGTGGCGAAGCGTTCCAGGCCGGCGCCCTGGAGGGTCACCGTGCCGTCCAGGGCGGGCAGTCGGGCGATGTCGGCGCCCGTGGCGGTCCCGGCGCCGGTGTCGGTTTCGGTGGCCCAGGCGGCGGTGGCGGTGTTCCAGCCGATGACGGCGCTGACGGCGCCGGCGCCGGCCGAGGCGAGGAGGGCGCGGCGTGACAGTCCTGACCTGCTCATATCAGAATTTCTCCGATCAGTCGTCAAATAGGGATTGTTGTACCGCAACCATCGGGTGATCACCTACTGCCCCGCACCGTCCAGCTGTTCGCGCAGGGCGGTGAGGCGGTGGAGCACGGCGTTGATGAGCATCGGCCGGTACGGGTCCCGGTCGTTGTCCATCCAGGCGGTGGCCGTCGCGGCCTCCTCCAGCAGGGCCAGCCGGGCCCGGGGCAGGTCGGCCACCAGCGGGGAGCGGACCGCGTCCAGCAGGGCGTGGACGAGCCGGTGGGCGTGGACCCGCGGGTTGACCGCGAACAGCGCGCGGTAGACCCACAGCGCGTCCTCGCCGGACAGGATCCAGTCGTCGTTCAGCAGCAGCCGCACCCGTGCCCTCAGCACCAGGTCCTCGTTCATGTCGCATGTCCCCCTTCGCCGTTCGTGAGCTGCCTCCCGCCGCGTGCGGGCAGCACGCCGTGCGCGCCTCCCGCCCTGGGCAGGGCGGGAGGCGCGGGGTTCGCGGTGGGATGCGCACGAGTCTGCGGGTGCGGGGCGGGGCGCGGCAAGGCGGAAGAAGGGTGTGCTGCGTCCTACCGGAGCGTTGCCCTGAGCTGGCAGGATGGGGGTCGGCACCCTCCGGGCGCGGTGGCGGACGCTAGCCTGGGCGCCATGTTCGTACTGGAGTTGACGTACACCGCCGCCCTGGAGTCGATCGAGGAGGCGCTGCCGCGGCACATCGCGTGGCTCGAGGAGCACTACGCGTCGGGCACCTTCCTCGCCTCGGGGCGCAAGGTGCCGCGCGACGGCGGGGTGATCCTCGCGGTGGGCGGGGACCGGGCCCGGATCGAGGCGCTGGTGGCCACCGACCCGTTCGTGCGGGCCGGGTTGACGCAGTACCGGGTGACGGAGTTCCTCGCCACCACCACCGCCCCGGAGCTGGCGGCCCACCGCCAGCAGCTGTCCGGCTGAGGCCCTGCGCCCCCGTTGGTCCCCGTCCGTCCGTGGTGCCCCGGGCCGTTCGCGCGGTTCGGGGCACGGTCGCGTTCTGGCTACGATCGGTGAACACGGGGCGAGGACGTATCGCGAGTACCGACTTTCGGCGGGAGAAGACGGATGGCACACGCACGGGCCGGGCAGCCGGCGCAGCCCGGTGACCTGGTGGACGTGGCGCGGCTGGTGACGGCGTACTACGCGCTGAACCCGGATCCGCAGGAGCCCGGGCAGCGGGTGGCGTTCGGGACCTCGGGGCACCGGGGCTCGTCGCTGGACGGGGCCTTCAACGAGGACCACATCGCCGCGACCACGCAGGCGATCTGCGAGTACCGGGCCGAACAGGGCGTCGCGGGACCGGTGTTCCTGGGCGCGGACACCCACGCCCTCTCCGAGCCGGCCAAGGCCACCGCCCTGGAGGTGCTGGCCGCCAACGGCGTGCACGTGCTGATCGACGCCGCCGACGGCTACACCCCCACCCCGGCGGTCTCGCACGCGATCCTCGCCCACAACCGGCGCAGCCCGCGCGCGCTCGCCGACGGCATCGTGGTCACCCCCTCGCACAACCCGCCGCGCGACGGCGGCTTCAAGTACAACCCGCCCAGCGGCGGGCCGGCCGGCTCGCAGGCCACCAACCGGATCCAGGACCGCGCCAACGAGCTGATCCGCGAGGGCATGCGCGGCGTCAGGAAGGTCCCCTACGCGCGGGCGCTGGCCGCCGCCACCACCGGGCGCCACGACTACCTCACCGCCTACGTCGAGGACCTGCCCTCCGTCCTGGACCTGGACGCGGTGCGGGAGGCGGGCCTGCGCATCGGCGCCGACCCGCTGGGCGGCGCGTCGGTGGCCTACTGGGCGCGCATCGCCGAGACCCACCGCCTGGACCTGACCGTCGTCAACCCGCGGACCGACCCGACCTGGCGGTTCATGACGCTGGACTGGGACGGGAAGATCCGCATGGACTGCTCCTCCCCGGCCGCGATGGCCTCCCTCATCGGCCGCAAGGACGAGTACGCCATCGCCACCGGCAACGACGCCGACGCCGACCGGCACGGCATCGTCACCCCCGACGGCGGCCTGATGAACCCCAACCACTACCTGGCGGTGGCCGTCGACTACCTCTACCGCCACCGCGCCGACTGGCCCGGCGACGCGGGCGTCGGCAAGACCCTGGTCTCCTCCTCGATGCTCGACCGCGTCGCCGCCGACCTCGGCCGCGCCCTGGTGGAGGTCCCGGTCGGCTTCAAGTGGTTCGTCGACGGCCTGCTGGAGGGCTCGATCGGCTTCGGCGGCGAGGAGAGCGCCGGCGCCTCCTTCCTGCGCCGCGACGGCGGGGTGTGGACCACCGACAAGGACGGCATCCTGCTCGCCCTGCTGGCCGCCGAGATCACCGCCGTCACCGGCGAGACCCCCAGCGCCCGCTACCGCGACCTGACCGAGCGCCACGGCGCCCCCTCCTACGCCCGGGTGGACGCCCCCGCCGACCGCGAGCAGAAGGCCCGCCTGGCCCGGCTCTCCCCGGAGCGGGTCGGCGCCGGCGAGATCGCCGGGGAGAAGATCACCGCCGTCCTCGCCAAGGCCCCCGGCAACGGCGCCCTGATCGGCGGCATCAAGGTCTGTACGGAGAACGCCTGGTTCGCGGCCCGGCCCTCGGGCACCGAGGACGTGTACAAGATCTACGCCGAGTCCTTCCACGGCGACGAGCACCTCGCCCGGGTGCAGGACGAGGCCCGCGCCCTGGTCGGCGAGGTCCTGCGGGGCTGAACCCGGTACGCCCGTGCCCCGGTCCGGCGGCCTGCCGGACCGGGGCACGGGCCTCTGCCCGGGCGCAGGTCGCCCCTCAGGCGCGGGACGGCTCCTGCCGCGGGGCCGGGGCCGACGCGCGGGCGGCCCGCTCGTCGCGGGTGGTCGCCGCCGCGACCGCGCACGCGGCCAGCGCCAGCGCCGCCGCCGCGAACGGGAACCAGCGCCCGCCCAGCACCGCGATCGCCGCCGAGCCGGCCACACCGCCGACCGCCGTCCCCAGGTACAGGGCGCTGCTGTTCAGCGAGATCAGCAGCGGCGCGTTGGCCGGGTCGATCGACGCCAGCCGGTGCGGCAGCGCCACCGACACCGCCCACCCGGCCAGCGGCACCACCACCGCGTAGGCCAGCGCCCCCGGCATGGTGAGCCCCAGCCAGGGCAGCGCGGTGAACGCGGCCGCGGCCACCGCCGAGCCGGTCAGCAGCACCCGCCGCACCCCGAGGCGGTCCACCAGGCGCCCGCCCAGCCAGCTGCCGGCCACCGACATCACGCCGCTGGTCAGCAGGACCAGGCTCAGCCGGTCGGCGTCGCCGCCGGTGGCGCCGGACACCGCGGTGGACAGGTAGATGTAGACGCTCTGGAAGGCGAGGAAGAACACCAGCGTGGTGGCGGCGGCGCCCAGCACCCGGCGCCGGCCCAGCGGCGCCAGGCGCGCCGCGAGGGTGGGGGCGGCGGCGGGGGCGGGCAGGTCGCGCAGCAGCGCCGCCAGGCCGGCGAAGGCGGCCAGGCCCAGGGCGGTGACCAGCCACATCGTCATCCGCCAGTCGGCGCGCCCGATCCAGGTGCCCAGCGGCACCCCGAGGGCGGTGGCCACCGTCATGCCGCCGAGCACGGTGGCCAGCGCCCGGCCGCGCCGCTCGGGGGCGACCAGCGTGGTGGCCACCGCGTTGGCGGTCGGCGTGTAGAGGGCGGCGCCGGCCGCCGCCAGCACCCGGGTGGCCAGCAGCAGTTCGTAGGTGGGGGCGAGCGCGCTGAGCGCGTTGGCCGCGCTGAACACGACGAGCGCGGTCAGCAGCAGGCGCCGGCGCGGCCAGCGGGCGGTGAGCGTGGCCAGCACCGGGGCCAGCAGCGCGTAGCCGAGGGCGAAGACGGTGACCAGCTGGCCGGCGGCCGGCACCGACACCCCCAGGTCGGCGGAGATCGGGCCGAGGATGCCGGCGAAGACCATCGAGTCGGTGCCCATGGCGAAGGTGCCGAGGGCGAGCAGGAGCAGACGAACGGGCACGGGAGGGCCCCCCGGGACACAGGAACGGATTGTTGGATAAGCATGCAACAGTTGGACGCTCGTCAAACACTCGGGGATTGGTGGATGATTGTCAAACCATCTGTGTCCCCCCGGCGGCCCGAGGAGCGTGCGCCATGACCGACGACGAGCGGCTTCCCCAGCCCGCCACCGCCGACATCGACCTCGTCACCGTCCTGCACGCCCTGGGCGACCCCGTGCGCATGACCCTGCTGCTCAGCTACGCCGACGACGCCGAGCACTCCTGCGGCCCGCGCGACCTGGGCCTGGACCACCTCCACAAGTCGACCGTCTCCCACCACATGCGGGTGCTGCGCGAGGCCGGCGTCACCACCACCCGCGTCGCCGGGCGCAACCGCTTCGTCAGCCTGCGCCGCGCCGACCTCGACAGCCGCTTCCCCGGACTGCTCGACGCGCTCCTGGCGGCCCAGGCGGCCCCCGCGCGGTAAGGGTCCGGCTCTGGGGGAGTCGGCTGCCGCCGCGGGCCTATGCCCGCGGTCGTACGGCGCGGCGGGCGCTCCTGCCCCCGGCGGACGCGCCCGGGCGGGGCCCGGCGGCACGGTGGACGGGCACGCCGCCCGCCGACCCGATCGCCGCAGGAGCACGCCCGTGACCAGATCCCAGCCCGGCCTCCCGGCCGGTTCTCCGTCCGGCCGTCCGCTCAGCCGTCGGGGCGTGCTCGGGGCGCTCGCCCTGGGCGCCGCCGGCGCCGTCGCCGGCGGCGGGCCCGTGCGCGCCGACGCCGCGGGGCGGCCCTGTCTGAGCCTGCCCGCGCCCACCGGCCCCCGCCCCGTGGGCACCGCCCTGCTGTACCTGGACGACCCGGCCCGCACCGACGCCTGGGCCCCCGCGCCGCGCCCGCGCGAACTGCGCGCCCGCCTCTGGTACCCCGCCGCCCCGGGTGCCCGGGGCCCGTACGCGCCGTGGATGAGCCCCGCCGAGACCGCCCACCTGCAGGCCGACTACTTCGCCGTCCCCGGCGCCCGCCTCGCCTGGCCCGCCACCCACGCCCGCCCGGACGCCCCCGCCGACCGCACCCGCCGCCACCCCGTGGTCCTCAACTCCCACGGCTCCGGCGCCGACAGCGCCTTCAACACCGCGCTGGCCGAGGAGCTCGCCTCCCACGGCCACGTCGTCGCCGCCGTCGACCACACCTACGACGCCGGGGAGGTCGAGTTCCCCGGCCACCGCCTGGAGGTGCGCGACAAGGCCCGCGTCCAGGCGATGACCGACGCCGCGATCGTCGCCTACCGCGCCGCCGACGTGCGCTGCCTGCTCGACCGCCTGGCGGCCGGCCCGCTGCCCGCCGGCCTGGACGGCGCCCTCGACCTCGGCGCCGTCGGCATGTTCGGCCACTCCATGGGCGGCGCCACCACCGCCCACGCCCTGTACGAGGACCCGCGCATCCGCGCCGGCGCGGTCCTGGACGGCCCCCTGTTCGGCCCCGCCGCCACCGCCGACCAGACCCGCCCCCTGCTGCTGATGGCCTCCGCCTGGGACAGCCCCGCCCGCGACACCATGTGGGACACCCTGTGGCCGCACCTGACCGGCTGGCGCCGGCGCCTGACCCTCACCCGCTCCGGCCACCTGTCCTACTGCGACCTGCAACTGCTCGTCCCCCAGGGGCAGTCCGTCTTCGCCTGGCCCGCCGACCGGCTGGAACACTTCCTCGGCACCGGCGACCCCCAGCGCGCCGTCGCCGCCCAACGCGCCTACCTCACCGCCTACTTCGGCCTCCACCTGCGCGGCATCCCCGCCCCGCTGCTGGACGCCCCCGTGCCGCAGTGGCCCGAGATCCGCTTCGACGCGTGAACCCCCGCCGCCCGCAAGCCCGTTCGGCCCGCTGTGCGCCGCCCCGAGGTCCGGGACCGTGGCGTCTCGCGCCGACACCGCCACCGTCGACCCCGACGGTGGCGGTGTCGGCGCGGGCGCGTCAGTACGGGAGCGGGCGGTTCTCCCGGGCCCACAGCTTCTCGGTCTCGCTCTGCTCCGGGGGCGGGGTGAGGCCGTCGATCATCCACAGGTTCCGCGGCGTCTCGTCGACGTGGAACTCGCAGTACAGGCCGCGGTCGGTGGTGTGGGGTGCGAGGAGGGCGGCGAGCGCCTCGCGGGTGCGCCTGCGCAGGTCCGGGTCCTCGGTGTGGCGGGCGATGTGCTCGACCACGACCCGTACGGCCGCGCCGTGCGGTTCGCCGCCGACGTGGAAGGAGTCGGCGGCGACCTCGTGGAAGAGGACCACCACGTAGAACCTCGGCAGTCCGAAGCGGGTGTAGAAGCCCGTGATGTCGGTGGAGAGCTGCTTCTTCTGCCCGGGGTCGTAGGTGCCGGGCGGGTGGTAGACGTGCCACAGGGGCATGGCGGTTTCTCCTGGTCGTCGGTCGGGTCGGGTCGGGTCGGGGCTTGCGGCGGCGGTCCTGCCGGTGGTCCCGCCGGGGTGTCAGCGGCGGCCGAGGACGGCCAGGTCGTCCACGGGGCCCGACAGGGCGGCCTTCAGGGCCCGGGTGGCGTCGTCGACGAGCACCTCGTGCTCGCCGCGCTCGACGCCGTCCAGGACGGCGCGGGCCACCTCGGCGGGCGGGATCTTGTCGACCGGGACGGCCGCGACCATCTCGGTGTCCGCGAAGCCCAGGTGCACGCCGACGACCTGCGTGCGCTGGGCGGCGAGCTCCAGGCGCAGCGAGTTGGTCAGGGACCACAGCGCGGCCTTGGAGGCCCCGTAGGCCCCGGCCCCGGCGCCCCAGGACAGCAGCGAGTGGATGTCGACCAGCGCGCCGCCGCCGCGGGCGGCCAGCACCGGGGCGAAGGCCTGGGCGATGCGCAGCGGGCCGAGCACGTTGGTCTCGAAGGTGTCCCGGACCAGCGCGAGGTCGGCGCTGAGCAGCGGCGCCGGGTACAGGACGCCGGCGTTGTTGAAGACGATGTCGACGTCGTCTGCGCGGGCCGCGAGGGCGGCCACCGAGGCGTCGTCGGTGACGTCCAGCGCGAGGACCTCCACGCGCGGGTCCTCGCTGGTGTCGGGGGTGCGGGCGGTGGCGTAGACCTTCTTCGCGCCGCGGGCCAGCAGTTCCGCGGTGAACGCCCGGCCCAGGCCCCGGCGGCCTCCGGTGACCAGGGCGGTGGAGCCTTCGATCACGGTCATGGTGCATCTCCTCGCTCTCGGGGCGGCACGGGCCGTCGCCGGCGGGTGCCGCAGCATTTAGATTATTACCATCATCTAAAGGGGATGGGAAAGTGGACGCACCAAGTGGAAGCACCGACCGGACGCACCACGCGTCGTACGAGAGGGAAGGAGCCGCGGCATGCCCCGCGTGTCCCGCGCCGAGGCCGAACGCACCCGCAGCCGGGTCGTCGACCACACCGCCCGCCTGATCCGCGAGAAGGGCGCCGACCAGGTCAGCGTCCCCGAGGCGATGGCCGCCGCCGGACTCACCCACGGCGGCTTCTACCGGCACTTCGCCTCCAAGGACGACCTCCTCGCCGAGGCCCTCACCGCCGCCTTCACCGAACGGCGCGACGCCATGGAACAACTCGCCGACCAGCCGCCCGCCCGGCGCACCCCCCGCGCCGAGTTCCTCCACCGCTACCTGTCCGAACTCCACCGCGACCACCCCGGCCACGGCTGCGCCGCCGCCGCCCTCGCCGCCGACGCCGCCCGCACCGAACCCGGCACCCCGCTGCGCACCGCCTACACCGCCGGACTGCGCGACCTCGTCGACGCCCTGGCGGCCCTGCCCGAACCCGCCGAACGGCAGGAGGCGCTCGCCGACCTGTCCACCATGGTCGGAGCACTGCTGCTCGCCCGGGCGAGCCAGGACCCCGACCTGTCCGGGGAGTTCCTGGCCGCCGCCCGCCACCGCCTGGCCGTCGACGACGGGGACGGGGACGGGGACGGGGACGGAAACGGGGGCGGGGAGCCGGCGACCGCGTAGGGTCCGTACGTATACGTGGACCTGGCGAAAGGACGGACCGTGCCGATCAGAGGCGTGCTCTTCGACGTCGACGACACCCTGTTCGACTACTCGGGCTCGGAACGGGCGGGCATCCTCGCCCACCTGCGCCACCTCGACCTGCTGCGCCGCGTCCCCGACCCGCAGACGGCGGTGGCGCTGTGGCGCGAGGTCCTGGACGAGCAGTACGCCCGCTTCCTGGCCGGGGAGCTCACCTTCACCGGCCAGCAGCGCGAACGCGTCCGCCGCTTCCTCGCCCGCCTCGGCGAGGACACCGCCGCCATGCCCGACGAGGCCGCCACCGCCTGGTTCGCCGGCTACACCGCCCACCGCGACGCCGCCTGGACCGCCTTCCCCGACGCCGCCCCCGTCCTCGCCGCCCTCGCCCCCACCCACCGGCTCGGCATCGTCTCCAACGCCCCGATGGACCAGCAGCGCCCCAAACTCCACGCCACCGGCCTGCTGCACCACTTCGCCGACACCGCCCTCGTCGGCTCCGACCGGCCCGGCGAGGCCAAACCCGCCCCCGCCATCTTCCTGACCGGCTGCGCCCGCCTGGGCCTGCCCCCGCACGAGGTCGCCTACGTCGGCGACAGGTACGACCTGGACGCCCTCGGCGCCCGGGGCGCCGGCCTGCGCCCCTTCTGGCTCGACCGCGCCGCCTCCCGCACCCCGGTCGACGACGGCATCCACGTCCTGCACACCCTGGCCGAACTGCCCGCCGCCCTGCGGACCTGAGCCGGGGCCGCCCGGTCGCGCGGGAAGTCGGCCCGGCCGACTTCCCGCGTCGCGGGGGAGCGGGCGCGCTGCGCCGCTCGCCCCGCGCGGGCGTCCCGGTCGGGTGCTCAGTCGTCGAGGCCGAACAGGGCGCGGCAGCCCTCGTCCAGGCCGGTGACGGTGACCGGGGTGCGGGCGTGCCCGGCCCAGGCCTCGGGGGTCAGGCGCAGGCGCTGGGAGACCACCACCCGCCCGTCCAGGACGTCGCGGTCGATGCCGTCGCCGCGGTAGCCGAGCCGGCGCGAGACGGCCAGCGAGGAGTGGTTGTCGGCGAAGGACAGCGACCTCGCCGACCGCGTCCCCAGCTCCGCGAAGGCCAGGTGGAGCATCGCGGCGCGCATCTCGGTGCCCAGGCCCTTGCCCTGGTGCTCCAGGCCGAGCCAGGAGCCCGAGACGATCTCGCGCCGCACGCCGAACTCCTTGGCGCGCATGTCCTGGATGCCCACCGGGCGCCCCTCGTGGAAGGCCACCAGGTTCAGCGCCCAGTCCTGCGCGCTCCAGCGCCCCAGCCGCCGCCAGTGCAACTGCACCACGTGCCGGGCCCGTTCGGCCGGCGGCAGCTCGCCCCACGGCGTCAGGAACGGGCGCTCCTCGGGCGGGTGGACGCCGCGGGCGGCGACGTCGGCCACCTCGGCGAGTTCGTCCTCGGTGGGCAGGCGAAGCTCCAGGCGGGGCGAGGACACGCGCAGCCCCCGCAGGGGCCAGTGGTCGATGATCATCGAGCCAGTGTGCCCAGCCCGCCCGCGCCGCGCACCGCCATTTCCACCTCGCCTTCACGTCCGCCTCCGCCCCGAATCCACCTCCCGGGGGACAGCGGCGGCGACCCGACTTGACGCACCGTCACCTACAGTCGTGCGATGAGCGCACGAAGTGATACTCGGCTGGTCGGAGGACCGCCACCCCCGCACCGCCTGCCCACCCTCACCTCCCTGCGCTTCGCCGCCGCCCTCGCCGTCTTCCTCTTCCACGCCTTCCTCGTCGCCGACCCGCTGCACCCCGGTGCCCCGCTCGGCTTCTTCGCCGACCCCCGCCTCGCCGCCGCCCTCGCCCACGCCACCTCCAAGGCCGGCTACGCCGGGGTCTCGTTCTTCTTCGTCCTCAGCGGCTTCGTCCTGACCTGGTCCGCGCGCGAGCGCGAACGCCCCGCCGCGTTCTGGCGCCGGCGCCTGGCCCGGATCTACCCCAGCCACCTGGCGATGTGGGCGGCCGCCGCCCTCCTGTTCGCCTGGGCCGCCCCGGTGCGCACCTGGCTGCCCAACCTCCTGCTCGTCCACGCCTACTCGCCCGACCCGGACATCAACTCGGGGATGAACATGCCCAGTTGGTCGCTGTGCTGCGAGGCCCTGTTCTACCTGCTCTTCCCGCTCCTGCACCGCGCCGTACGGTGCCTGCCCGCACGCGCCCTGCTCCCGGCCCTGGCCGCCGCCCTGCTGGCCGCCGCGGCCGTCGCGGGAGCCGACGCGGTCCTGCTGTCCGACCGGCCCCGGATCCCCCAACTGCCCGTCTCCCTCGACCAGCTGTGGTTCGGCTACCTCTTCCCGCCGGCCCGGCTGCCGGAGTTCGTCCTCGGCATGCTGCTGGCCCGCGCCGTCGCCGCCGACCGCGCCCCGCGCGTCCCCCTGGCCGCCGCCGCCCTCCTGGTGGCGCCCGCCTACGCGCTCGCGCTCGCCGTCCCCTCGCCCTACGACTTCGTCCTGCCGATGGTCCTGCCGCTCGCGCTGGTCATCTGCGCCGCCGCCCAGCACGACCTGCGGCGCGGCGCCGGGGACCCGCCGCCGCGCCGCCCGGCCCAGTGGCTGGGCGCCGTCTCCTTCGGCTTCTACCTCTGCCAGGGCGTCGTCCTCTTCCACGGCCGCCCCCTGCTGTTCGGCGACCGCACCTACCCCGCGCCGCTCGCCGCCCTGCTGACCGTCGCCGCCTTCGGCGCGACCCTGGCCGCCGGGGCCCTCAGTCACGCCCTGGTCGAGCGCCCCGCGGTACGGCGCCTCGCCGGCCGGGCGGCGGGAGCCGGCTGAGGGGCGGCGGTGCGGGCGAGAGGCGCGCCGTTCAGTCCGTGGGCCAGGCCCGCAGGTCGGCCAGGGTGAGCGTCCGGAAGCGGCCTTCACCGTCCCCCATGACGAGCAGTTGGAACTGCTCGGGGTCCGACCAGGGGAGCTGCGCGGCGATCCGGGCGAACTCGGCGAACGGCAGGTGGTTCAGGGCGCCGCCGTAGAGGTGGGGAGGCCGCTTCGTGCCGCCCCAGGCGTGCTCCTCGGTGGAGATGTTCCGCAGGCTCCGGCGGACGGGCCGTCAGCGGCCGGTGGCGGGGCGGTCGGGGGCGTCGAGGGCGGCGACCTCGCGCACCGCGTCGGCGATGGCGCGGAAGTCCTTCTTCAGGATCGCGCCGTGGTTGCTGGGCACCTTCGCGCTGATCAGGATGTGCGGGTTGCGCGCGGTGACCGCCGGCAGGGCCGCGCGGATCAGCTCCTGCTCGTCGCCCTTGCTGCCCAGCGAGGTCCCCGAGGCGATCACGTACCGGGTCGGGACGGTGATGGCGTCCAGCACCGGGCCCAGTGCGGCGGCGCTGCCGATCCTGCCGAGTTCGATGTTGGACTCCGACATCTGCCGGTGGGTCATCCGCGGGGTCAGGCCGGTGGGGCGGGCCAGTGCCATGAGCGGCGCCCACCGCCGGAACTGCGTGCGGATGCGCCGCTCCAGCTCCTCGGTCAGCCAGTCGTAGGGCAGCGCGCCGTCCACCAGGACCGCGCCGACGGAGCGGCCCGGGTTGCGCGAGGCCCAGTGCGCGGCGACGAACGCCCCGTAGGACCAGCCCACCAGCAGGGCCCGCCGCACGCCGCGGGCCGCGAGGATGGCGTCGACGTCCCGGACGGCGGCCTCGAAGGAGTAGTCCGCGGAGCGCTTCGACGTCCGGCCGCGGGCCCGCTCGTCGTAGGTGATGTGCCGCAGGCCCGGGCCGAGGTCGGCGAGGACGCGCCGCCAGTAGCCCTGGGTGGCGAACTGGCCGTTGAGGTAGAGCACGGGCAGGCCGGGGCCGCCGGTGTCGGTGGCGGCCAGGGCGGTGTCGTCGACCGGCACCAGGCCGGTCCACGGGGCAGGGCCGGTCGCGGGTGCGGTGCTGTTCGTCATGGTGTCCCCCTTGGACGGGTGTCGGGCCCCGGGACGGGGTCAGAGGCTGCGGGCGGTGATGTCGCCGTGGGAGGTGGTGGCGCGGATGTCGAGCACGGTGGCGCCGTCGTTGCGCAGGGAGTTGGCGACGCGGCCGTGGCCGGTGCCGGCGTCCAGTGCGGCGCAGACCCCGGCGGCGGCGCCGACGGTGATGCTCCCGGACTGGGTGCTCAGCTCGACGGTGCCCCGGTGGGCCTCGGTGACGCGGATGTCGCCCCGGGTGGTGCTGATCCGGGCGGGCCCGCCGAGGCGGCCGACCTCGACGTCGCCGTCGACGGCGCTCAGGTGCAGGCTCGCCGCCTCGTCGACCTTGGTGTGGCGGTACGCGCCGTCGAAGGCGACGTCGCCCAGGCGGCCGACGACGCGCAGTTCGGCGGCCGCGGCCTTGCCCCGTACGGCGGAGCCGGCCGGCAGCTGGACGGTGACCTCCAGGGAGCCGGTGGGGCCGAGCAGCTGGCCGCCGGACGCGGAGGTGACGATCCGCAGGACGCCGTCCTCGTAGGTGACGGCGGTCTGCTCGGCGGCCCGGACGTCGCGGCCCTTGCCGGGCTCGGCGGCCCGGACCTCGACGGTGGTGTCGACGCGCTCGGCGGCGATGAACCGCACGCGCCCGCCGGGGATGTCCAGGACGACGGTGACCGGGGCGGGGGTGGCGAACTTCTGCATGCTGCGCTCCTGTGAGGTTTCGTTCCATCGGTGTTTCCGACATTGGAAACGCTACGTTGCTTTCAAGATCCCGGCAACTAGTTCGTTGCGTCAAAGCGGCGTAATAGCAGGTGGATAGCGGGAAACTGTTGCAACGGACGCACGGGTAACGCAACGGACGCCACCCCGATCATTGCAATGGTCTGAAGGTGAACGCTAAGGTGGGGGCCGACCGGGAACCACACGGCCACCACCACCGAGGAGAACGCGATGCCGGGAGGCAGGCTCACCCAGCAGGAACGCCGGCAGATCGCCCTGGGGCTGGCCGACAGCCTCCCCTACGCCGAGATCGCCCGACGCCTGGAACGCCCCACCTCGACCGTCACCCGCGAGGTCATGCGCAACGGCGGCCCCGTCGCCTACCGCGCCGACCTCGCCCACCGCGCCACCGAACACCGCGCCCAGCGCCGCCGCCCCGCCCCCACGGCCGGCCCACGGCCCGGCACCCACCCCCACGGCCGCGACGACGAGGCCGTGGCCGCCTACGAGGAACAGCTCACCACCGTCCTCATGGGCTCCGGCCTCAACCGGATGGGCGCCCGCGTGGTCACCTGCCTGTCCACCACCGACGCCGGCAGCCTCACCGCCGCCGAACTCGCCCAACGCCTCCAGGTCAGCCCCGCCTCCATCTCCAAGGCGATCGCCTTCCTGGAGAGCCAGAGCCTGGTACGCCGCGAACGCGACGAACGCCGCCGCGACCGCTACATCGTCGACGACGAGCTCTACTACCAGGCCGTCATCGCCAGTGCCCGCGCCAACGACAGGGTCATCGAGACCGCCCGCCAGGGCGTCGCCGTCCTCGGCCCCGGCACCCCCGCCGCCGTCCGCCTGGAGAACATCGCCCGCTTCCTCGACTTCATCAGCGAAAGCATCGTCCGCGCCGCCGAACAGGCCCGCGAAGTCCTCCACACCAAACCCGCGACTGTTATCAAGGGCGAGGCCTCGGAGTAGGACGTCGGCCCCGCCGACTTCCCGCTCCGGTGCGGGGAAGGGTCAGGCCGCCCGGCGCAGCGCGGCCTTCTCGATCGTCCGCACCCGCCGCCACGTGTACACCCACGCGTCGATGTCCCGCACCCCGCAGATCTGCAGGAAGTGCCGCACCTTCTCCATCTGCGGAAGGGACGTCGCGTTGAGCATGTCGGAGATCGTGCTGCGCCGCAGGACCTTGCCGTAGGCCGTCTGCCGCTGCTGGTGCAGCCGCGCGCTGCGCTCCTCCAGCCGGCGCAGCGACGGCTCGCCGGCCCAGACCCTGACGTCCTCCAGGCCCGCGACGAACTCCTTCACGGTGGAGAACAGCACGGGATCGGGCTCGCCTGCGGCCGGGACCGGCACGCGCCAGTCGGGGGCGGGTAGCGGCCTGGCGGCCGTCCGCGCACGGATGGGGAGTTCCGCCATCGCTTCCTGGTGAAGGAGTAGCGCGCGCTGCTGGGCGCGCTCGCCCACGTCCATCGCGTCCAGCAGCGCTCGCAGCTGCTCCTCCGGAGGCAGAAGGAGCCCCCGGACGACCTCGAATACGAAGGAGGGGGACGTTTCGGTCCTGCGTGCGAGCTCTTTCAAGGATTGCCCGGAAACGGATCGACGGTGCTTCTGCAGCTCGTGCGCAAGCTCCTCGCGTGCGCTCATCGCCGCCCCCGCGCGGCCGTTCCGGAGGCCTCGACAGCGGCGGTGACGATGACGGTCACCAGTGCCTCGACGGCGTACCCGAGGACGATCAGGGCGACGACGCCGGCCAGGGCGACCGCGAGGAACGCGGCGGACAGCGCGGCCCGCCGCAGGCCGGAGCCCTCGGCGGGCGGGGCGGCGGGCGGCGGCGTGCGCCGTACCGCGCATCGGAGTTCGAGCAGCACAGTGGTCCCTTCTGAACCCTCAACCCGGACGTGGGGATTGCCGTCCCCTGGGCCACCCGGCGGGTGGTTGGGCCAGATCATGCGCGGGTCGCCAGGCGCCGCGCAAGTTCTCGCCTGCGGCTCCTCCGGCGGCAACCAGGCATTGCAAGACTTGATGTGACTGACTGTCGGGACGGATTCGGACACCATCGCCACGCCGCCGGCGCCCGCGTGTCCAAAGCCGTCCGGGACTGTCCGAGATCGTCCGGGCGCCTTCGGGCGGGTCGCCGGGATCACGCCTGCTCAGGGTGGTCCAGCGTCCGGGAGTGTCCGAAGCCGTCCGGTCGGCTTGGTCGCGGCGCCGCCGAATGCAAGAGTTGCGATCCGAGAGCCCTTCCCCTCAACCCGGACGGTCTCCCCGGGCGGAGCGCTGTTGCCGCAGCCCCGCCGTGACGCGGATCACATCGGAGAAGGCCTGCCCCCGTCCCGGGAGCAGGTCTTCTCCTCGTTCCCTCCGGCCGGTCAGGGTGTCAGGAGCAGCCGCCCGCGCAGGCCTCCGGCCTCCAGGCGGCGGTGGGCGTCGGCGGCGTCGGTCAGGGGGAGGGTGTCGGCGACCCGCAGGGTGAGGCGGCCGTCGGCGGCGAGGCCGGACAGGCGGGCCAGCGCCGGGCCGTCGGCGGTGATCCACACGTTGGCGACCCGGATGCCGCGCAGGGGCACCGGGGCGCTGCCGGCCGCGACCGCGACGAAGGCGCCGCGGCCGCGCACCGCGCCCAGGGCCCGTACGCCCAGCAGGGCGGCGTCGACGGCGCCGTCGACGCCGCCGGGCACCGACTCCCGTACGGCGGCGGCCACATCGGGTGCCGTACGCGGCACGAACCACTCGGCGCCCAGGTCGCGCACCAGCGGCTCGTCGTCCTGTCCGGCGAGTGCGACCACCCGTAGGCCGCGCAGGGCGGCCAGTTCGACGGCGAAGCCGCCGACGCCGCCCGCCGCGCCGGTGACCAGGACGGTGGAGCCGGTCGGCAGGTCGAGCAGGTCCAGGGCCTGTAGCGCGGTGAGGCCGTTGAGCGGCAGCGTCGCGGCCTGGGCGAGGGTGGCGCCGGCCGGGGCGGGGGCGAGGGCGTCCGCGTCCAGGACGACGTGCTCGGCGTAGGTGCCGAGGTCGGTGTCCAGGCGGTCGCGCAGGCCCACCACCGGCTGGCCGAGCGAGAATTGGGTCACCTCAGGTCCGACGGCGTCCACCGTCCCGGCCACGTCCCAGCCGATGCCGGTCACCGCGCGCGGGGCCATCAGCCCGGCCCCGGCGAGCACCCCGGAGCGGGTGACCGCGTCCACCGGGTTGACCCCGGCCGCCGCCACCCGCACCCGCACCTGCCCGCGGCCAGGGCGCGGCGGCGCCACCTCCACCAGCTCCAGCACCTCGGGACCGCCGAACTCCCGCACCACCACGGCACGCATCACGACACCCACCCCTCACGAATCGGCAACTCCACCCAACCTAAGGAGAGTTACTCTCCATGGGGAAGGACGCACCCGAAGGTGCGTACCGCACGGAAAGGAGAGTGGGCCGATGCCCACCACGACCGCCGCCCGGCGCCGCGCCGCCGAGGCCGCCGCCTACGACGCCTACCTCGCCTGGTGCCCGGCCCGCCAACTCCTGGACCGGATCGGCGACAAGTGGGTCAGCCTGCTCGTCTCCGCCCTCGCCGAAGGGCCGCTGCGCTACAGCGACCTGCGCCGGCGCCTGGCCGGGGTGAGCGAGAAGATGCTCACCCAGACCCTGCGTGCCCTGGAACGCGACGGTCTGGTCAGCCGCACCGTCACCGCCGGGGTGCCCGCCCGCGTCGACTACGAGCTCACCGGGCTCGGGCGCGACCTGCTGCCGCTCGTCCGGCAGATCAAGGACTGGGCGGAGAGCCACATGCCCCAGGTGCTGGCGGCCCGCGCCGCGTACGACGAGGACCACCGGACACCGGACTGACCCGGGGAGACCGGGGACGGTAGGGCGCAACCTCCGGCGGGGCGGCTCGTTGGGCGTACGGGTCGAACCGACCGGCCGGGGGCGGGAGTACGCCCCGGCCCTGACGGATGGGGACGTTCATGACCGACACCGACACCGCCGCGGACTCCGCGGTCCGCAGCGGCAGCCCGGACTCCGCGGTCGACCGGGTCGCCGACTTCTACGGCGCCTACGTCGACGCCGTCTCCGACGGCACCGACGACCTGGGCACCGAACTGCGCGCCCACTACCTCACCGAGGACTTCCGACAGCGGCTGGCGGCCTGGGAGGAGGCCAACCATGCCGACGGCGTGCTGCGTGCCCAGGACGTGCCCACCCGCTGGGAGGTGCGCTACCACGACTCCGGCGCCGGGCACCTGTTCACCACCGTCACGCTGACCTGGGGCACCGGCCCCGACGCCGGGCACACCCGGCTGGCGGTGCAGAGCGACCTGGGCACCAAGCTGATCTCGGACATCGAGGAGGGCTGACCCGCCGTCACGCCAGGGCTGCGGCCAGGCGCTCGGGCAGGGTGGCGTACGGGCGGCACTCGACCACGGGCAGCGCGTGGGCGCGGGCCTGGTCGGCGAGCCAGGTGCTGTAGCGGGCGCTGACGGCGGCGCGTTCGGGCTGCGGGCCGTTGTCGGGCTCGCGGTCGGCGTAGTTGGCGCTGATGCTCCGCGGGTCGTCCTCGTGCAGGAAGACCGCGCGCACCCGCCGGCCCTGCTCGGCGGCCTCGGCGGTGGCGCGGGCGGCGGCGGCCGGGGTGAGGTAGTCGCCCTCCACGATCGCGGGCACGTCCACGGTGAGCCGGTTGCGCACGACGCCGAGCAGCGCGTCGTCCAGGGCGCGGGCGGTGGCGATCTGGAGTTCCAGGACGCGGTCGGCGCCCAGCGCGTCGGGGTCGGGCACGGCGGAGAAGTGGTGCAGGCCGGGGTGGCTGTCCGCGTTGGTGGCGGCCTGGAGGGCGGCCACGACGTCGTCGAACTCGACGACGAACGCGCCGTGTCGAACGCGCAGGAGGTCGGCGGCGCGGCTCTTGCCGAGGCCGGAGGCCCCGCCGATCAGCAGGACGTCCCACGGGATTTCGTCGGTATGCATACCGGCACGGTAAGCGGTTCGGGGTGCGGGTGGGCTCCGGGGGGTGGGGGAGGCGGCCGAGGGCGCGCCTCCCGGCCCGGCCCCCGGCGCCCGGAAGCCGGCCCCGGCCCGGTCCGTGGTCCGCCGCCCGCACCCCCGGTGCGGGCGGCGGCAGCGAACGGCCGGCAGCGGGCGGGCCCGTGCGGCGGCGCCCGGGTCCGGTCAGGCGCTGTCGCGGCGGGCGGAGCGGCGCACCGCCCAGGGCAGGCCGAACCACAGCACGGCGAAGATCAGCGCGATGCCGCAGGTGATCGGCACCGCGAGCGCCGTGCCGAGGACGACGTCCAGGACCAGCAGCACGGCGCCGGTCAGCGCGGAGGCGAGCAGCAGCAGGCCCACCTGGGCGACGCGGATGGAGACGGCGACGATCCGCTCCTTGCCCGGGTGGCGGTACAGCCCGCGGTGCAGGGCGACGGGGGTGGCCAGGACGGCCGCGGCGACGACCGACAGCAGCAGGGTGGTGACGTAGACGTCCTGCTGGGCGTCGGTGAGCTGGGCGAAGCGCGGGGTGAAGGCGACGCCGAGCAGGAACGCGAAGACGATCTGCACGCCGGTCTGGAGCACTCGCAGCTCCTGCAGCATCGCCACCAGGCGCCGGTCGGCGCGCACGGCCGGGTTCCCCCAGCCGGGCGGGGGAGCGGAGTCGGACCGGTGGCCGGGCGAGGGGGAGTCCGGGGGAGGTGCACTGGTCATGCGTCAGCTTCCCACGGCCCGGCGTCAGGCCCCGCGCGTCGCACCGGGGTCCGCGCCCCCGGTGCCGTCCAGGCGCTGCTGCCAGACGGTGAGCAACCCCTGCAGGGCGCCCGCCTCCTCGGGGCTCAGGTGGGCCAGCAGCCGGTGCTCGTTGCGCATGTGCGCCGTGAACGCCTCGTCGATCAGGCGCCGGCCGGCCTCGGTGAGCGCGACCACGCGCCCGCGCCGGTCGTCGGCGGCCGGGCGCCGGGTGACCAGCCCGGCGCGCTCCAGGCGGTCGATCCGCTTGGTCATCGCCCCGGTGGTCACCATCGTGTGCGCGGCCAGCTCGCCCGGGGCCCGCTCGTACGGGGCGCCGGCCCGGCGCAGCGCGGCGAGCACGTCGAACTCGCCCTCGCCCAGGCCGTAGCGCTGGTAGACGAGGGTCAGCTCGGCGGTCAGGCGGGCGGCGAGGCGGTGCAGGCGCCCGATGACGGCCTGCGGGGAGACGTCCAGGTCGGGGCGTTCGCGCCGCCACTCGGCCTGGACCCGGGCGACGTGGTCCGCGGCGTCGGTGGGGTCCGCGTGGTCGGCGTGCTGTCCGTGTCCCTGTCCCTGTCCGTGCTCCATGGGCGCCATCCTACCTCCGATAGCTTCCCAGGAAGCTATATTGTCTTCCATGGAAGCCAATACGCGGTGGGTCCTGCTCACCGCCCTCGCCCCCGTCGCCTGGGGCGCCAACTACTGGGTCACCCACGCCCACCTGCCCGCCGACCACCCCCTGTGGGGCGCCGCCCTGCGCGCCCTGCCCGCCGGCCTGCTGCTCCTCGCCCTCGCCCGCCGCCGCCCGCACGGCGCCTGGTGGTGGCGCAGCGCGCTGCTCGGCCTGCTCAACACCGCCGTCTTCTTCGTCCTGCTCTACCTCGCCTCCCAACTGCTGCCCACCAGCGCCGCCGCCACCGTCATGGCCGCCTCCCCGCTGACCATGCTGCTCACCGCCTGGGCCCTGGCCGGCCCGCGCCCGCGCCGCGCGCACCTGGCGGGGGCGGTGGTGGGCCTGGCCGGCGTCGCGCTGGCCCTGGCCGGACCGGGGGAGGGCATCGGCTGGGCCGGGCTGGCCGCCTCGGCGGCCGCGATGCTGGTCTCCTCCGTCGGCTACGTGCTGGCCGCCCGCTGGCGCGAGGGCGCCGACCCGCTCGCCGCCACCGCCTGGCAGCTGACCGCGGGCGGCCTGGTGCTGCTGCCGCTCGCCGCCGCCGTCGAGGGCCCGCCCCCGCCGGTGGACGCGCCCACCCTGCTCGCCTTCGGCTACACCACCGTGATCGCCACCGCGCTCGCCTTCGCCTGCTGGTTCGCCGGGCTGCGCCACCTGCCGGCCGGCACCGTGGGCCTGCTCGGACTGCTCAACCCGCTCACCGGCGTGCTGCTGGGCACGGCGCTGGACGGCGACGCCTTCGGGCCGCGCCAGGGCGCGGGGCTGGCGCTGGTCGTGGTGGGCATCCTGCTCGGACGGCCGCGCGCAGAGCCCGCTGTCCGTCCCGCCGCCGAGTCCGCTGCCGGGCGGGCCCGCCCATCGGCGGACCGGGACCTTGATCTCAAGTCGACTTGAGGTCCTAGCCTCCGTGGTGCGCGACCGGACCGGGTCGCGCCGCGCACGGCGACCCCGAGGAGCCAGGGCCATGACCACCGACACCACCGCCACCGACACCGACACCGACACCATCGCCGCGAACCTCGCCGCGCTCGAACAGCGGGTCCGGGTCCTCACCGACCGCGCCGAGATCACCGGCCTCATCGACGGCTACCTGCTCAGCCTCGACACGGTGCCCCGCGACGGCGGGCGGTTCGACGAGGCGTGGGCGCGGCGCTACTTCACCCCCGACGTGCGGATCACCACGCCGGTGGGGGACCACGAGGGCATCGACGGGCTGGCCGAGTCCGAGCAGGCGACCCTCGGGAAGTTCGAGCGGACCCAGCACGTGGGCGCCAACCACATGATCGACCTGGACGGGGACCGGGCCGCGGTGCGCTGGAACGCCGTCATGGCGCACGTCCACCTCGCCTCCACCCAGCGGGCGCGCGGCGAGGAGCCCGGCGGCCGCTTCGACGTCGGCGGCACGTTCACCGGCGAGGCGGTGCGCACCCCCGACGGCTGGCGCCTGCGGAGCCTGGACGTGCGGGCCGTGTGGACGAGCGGCAGGGGCCCGCTCGTCCTGACCCCGAAGGCCGGGGCGACCCTGCGCGACCTCGCCGGCGGAGCGTGACGGCGGCCCCGGGACACCGGCCGGGGCGTCACTTGGGCCGGGGCCCCGCCGCTTGCCCGCCGGGCGGATCACGTGATCTGCTGGCGCGAGCATCGCGTGCCGGTGACGGACCGCGTCAGGCATGGAGGTGCGCGACCGAAGGGACCGCCACCCGTGGCCTCCCCCTCCACCGGCCGTACGGCCGCCCTCAGCCTGCAACTCTCCCGCGCGCACCAGGACTTGCGCCGCCGCCTCGCCGACCTGCGCGCGAACCTCGGCCGGCCCCGCCCGGACGGCGACGACGACCGGCTCCTCACCCACTGCCTGGCCTTCTGCACCTCCCTGACCAACCACCACCAGGGCGAGGACGACGGCCTGTTCGCCCAACTCCTGCGCGAACGCCCCGACCTGGCGCCGACCATCGCCAACCTCGTCGAGGACCACGGCTTCATCACCGGCATCCTCACCCGGGTACGGCACCTCGCCGACCAGGCCGCCGGACGGCCCGACGCCGACCTGGAGGCGATCGGACGCGAACTCGACGGGCTCGCCGCCATCATGGACTCCCACTTCGGCTACGAGGAACGGGCCATCGGCGCCGCCCTGGACGCCGGGGTGCGCGACAACGGCTGGTCCGAACCGGTCCTGCGCTTCCGCGCGCCGCGGGACCCGGCACCGTAAAACCCGGGCGCCATAGAACCCGCGCACCGTAAAACCCGTCGCACCGTCCGGCCCGCCTTCCCTACACTCGCCACGCGGCCGCGCCCCGACGCGCGGCCCGAACGCGACGACCGTGACGTACGAGATGGGGAGAGGGGGCGGGCGGCCATGCCGAAGCAGAGTGCCGCCGCCCCCTCTCCCGCGTCGCGGTACGAGGTGATCCTGGTGTCCCGCCTCTCCCGGTGCCCGCTGCGCGGCCGGCACCGGAGCAGTGCCGCCACCGTCTGACACCGGCCCGTGAGGCCGTAAGCCCACTGTGTGGCAACGAACCCGACGGTCCGTCGGCACTGCCGAATCGCGCGCCCACCCACCAGCAGGACCGCCTCGAAAGGCACCCGGGCCATGCGCACCCACACCACCACCGCGAGCACCGCCACCACGAGCAGCACCGCCGCCGCGGCCACCGGCATCGCCGCCGTCCGCAACCTCGGCATCCTCGCCCACGTCGACGCCGGCAAGACCACCGTCACCGAGCGGATCCTCTACCTCACCGGCACCACCCACAAGCGCGGCGAGGTCCACGACGGCACCACCGTCACCGACTTCGACCCCCAGGAACGCGACCGCGGCATCACCATCTTCGCCGCCGCCGTCAGCTGCGCCTGGGCCGGGCACTGGATCAACCTCATCGACACTCCCGGCCACGTCGACTTCGCCGACGAGGTCGAGCGCTCCCTGCGCGTCCTGGACGGCGCGGTGGCGGTGTTCGACGCGGTCGCCGGCGTCGAGCCGCAGAGCGAGTCGGTGTGGCGCCAGGCCGAACGCCACGGCGTGCCGCGCATCGCCTTCGTCAACAAGCTCGACCGGGCCGGCGCCGACCTGGACGCCGCCGTCGACTCCATCCGCGAACGCCTCCACCCGCGCCCGCTGGCCGTCCAACTGCCCATCGGCGCCGAGGAGTCGTTCACCGGCGTCGTCGACCTCGTCCACCTGCGCGCCCTCACCTGGCACGAGGACGGCGCCATGGCGCACGGCCCGGTGCCCGCCCACCTCGAAGGCCCGGCCGCCGAACGCCGCCGCGCCCTGGAGGAGGCCGTCGCCGAACTGCACCCCGGGGCGCTGGAGGAGTTCTGCGCCCACGGAACCGTCGGCGCCGCCACCCTCACCGCAGCCCTGCGCGACCTCACCCGCACCGGCGAGGCCGTCGTGGTGCTGTGCGGCTCCGCCTACCGCAACCGCGGCATCGAACCGCTCCTGGACGCCGCCGTCGCCTACCTGCCCTCCCCGCTCGACGTCCCGCCCACCCGCTCCGCCGACCGTACCCAGCAGCGCGAGGCCGACCCCGAACAGCCCCTGACCGCCCTGGCGTTCAAGGTCACGGCCGCCCCCACCGGGCGCCTCACCCACCTGCGCCTGTACGCCGGCACCCTCCACAAGGGAGCCACCGTGCTCGACACCGCCACCGGCCGCCGCGAACGCGTCGCCCGCATCCTCACCGTCCTGGCCGACCGCCACACCGAGACCGACCACGCCCGCGCCGGCGACATCGTCGCCGTCGTCGGCCCCAAGCACACCCGCGTCGGCGCCACCCTGTGCGACCCCGACCACCCGATCCTCCTGGAGGCCCCCGTGAGCGCCGAACCGGTCGTCACCGTCGCCGTCGAGGCCCGCCGCGCCACCGACACCGACAAGCTGGCCGCCGCCCTCGCCCGCCTCGCCGAGGAGGACCCCTCGCTGCGCGTGGCCACCGACCCCGAGACCGGCCAGCGCACCCTGTCCGGCCTGGGCGAACTGCACCTGGAGGTCGCGGTGGAGAAGGTCCGGCGCGACAGCGGCATCGAGGCGGTCGTCGGTCACCCGCGCGTCGCCCTGCGCGAGGCCCTCGTCGAGGGCGTCACCGGCTTCGTCCACCGGCACGCCAAACAGGACGGCGGCGCCGGCCAGTTCGCCCACCTCGTCCTCGACGTCCACCCCCTGCCCGACGGCGCCGAAGCGGAGTTCGCGTTCGCCTCCACCGTCACCGGCGGCCGGGTGCCGCGCGAGTACGTGCAGGCCGTCGAGGCGGGCTGCCGCGACGCCCTGGCCGAAGGACCGCTCGGCGGACACCCGGTCACCGGCGTCGCCGTCACCCTCACCGACGGGGCCACCCACCCCAAGGACTCCTCCGAGCTCGCCTTCCGCACCGCCGCCCGCCTCGGCCTGCGCGAGGCCCTGCGCGCCTCGCGGATGCACCTGCTGGAACCGGTCGCGGAGGTGACGGTCACCGTGCCCGAGGACGCGCTGGGCACCGTCCTCGGCGACCTCGCCGCCCGCCGCGGCCACGTCCGCTCCACCGACCCCGGCCCCGGCGCCACCGCCCGGGTGGGCGCGCTGGTCCCGCTCGCCGAACTGTTCGGCTACGCGGGCCGCCTGCGCGGCCGCACCCAGGGCCGCGGCACCTTCACCACCCGCCCGGCCGGCTACGCCCCCGCGCCCACGCCGGCCGGCTGAGCCCGCCGCCCGGCCCCGCCGTCCCCGCGGCGGGGCCGGGCCCGCCTTCCCGCGGCGGGGCCGGCCCCGTTACAGCGCCCCGGCGTCGGCCGCCGCCCACGCCGACGGGTACAGCGGACGCCAGCCCAGCTCCCGGCGCGCCGCCGCCGTCGACACCTGGCCCTCCCACGGGTCGAACGGGGCGTCCGGCGAACCGCCGGGGTGGACCCGCCCGTTGAGCGTGTACAGGTCCCAGGCCGTCAGCGGCGCGTCGTCGCCGACGTTGTACGTGCGCCCCTCGACGCCGGGCACCGTCACCGCGCGCCACAGCGCCCGCGCCACGTCCGCGTGGTGCACCACCGCCAGGCGCTGGTGCGCGGGCCAGTACGCCGCCCAGTTCAGCGACTGCGCCAGGTGCGGATCGCCGTCCCCGTACACGAACGCCAACCGGGCCACCACCAGCGGCAGTTCGTCCCCGAGCGCGCGCAGCCCCTCCTCCGCCCGCGCCTTGGACGCCGCGTACACCCCCCACGCCGGATCCGGCGCCGTCCGGTCGCCCTCCACGGCGGGGCGGCCCAGCCCCCGCCCGTACACCAGGTTGGTACTGGTGTGGACGAACCGCGCGACCCCGGCCTTCGCCGCCTCCCTCCCCAGCGCCACCGCCGCGTCCCGGTTGACCGCCCACGCCGTCCCGTCCGGCACCCCGCGCAGCGCCGCCGCCACGTTCAGCACCACGTCGGCCCCGTCCAACGCCCGCGCCCGGTCGCCCTGTTCGCACAGGTCGCCGACCACCACCTCCACCCCGTCCAGGCCCCGCGCCCTCGCCGCGTCGCGCACCAGCACCCGCACCGAGGAGCCCTCCGCCCCCGCCCACCGCACCAGCCGCGGCACCAGCCGACTGCCCACCGAACCCGTCGCGCCCGTCACCAGGATCTTCGCCATCGCCCGTCTCCTCCAGGGAGTCGCTTCCTCCGACGCCCACCACCCTGCCCGCGGCGCGAGGGGCGCGGCAGAGACCTCCCGATCCAGGGACCGCCGATCCCCGGCTGGGGCCACGGGGTGCCCGGGCGGGCTCCCGGCCGCCGACACCCGCCGACGCCCGCACCGGCCGCCGGGTGCCAGGTCAGCGGACGGCGGGCTCCCGCGGGCCGGGGCGGCCGTCACCGTAGGCGCCGGCCATGGGGGAGGAGCCGGTGGTGAGGAAGTCGTGGATCGCCACCAGGTAGACGGCGCGCTCCACGGTGCCCTCGCCACCCGTGTCGAGGGCGTCGAACGCGGCCGCGGCCCCCTCCGGCGGGTTGCCGCTCGCCGCGCGCAGCCGGGCGAACTCCCCTCGGGTCACACGCCCGTCGCCGTCGCCGTCGGCGAGGTCGAACAGCGAGCCGAGCGCAGGCCGACAGGTCTCCTCGAAGGCCTCGTGACCGGCCCAGGCGCGGTACTCCTCGAAGGTGACGCCGCCGTCCCCGTCGCCGTCCATCTGCCGGAAGACCTCCTCGTGGGTCGCGCGGGCCGCGGCCACCAGCGGGTCGTGCGGGCCGCGCCCGAACGCCGAGGCCGCCCGGTCGACCCGGGCGAGGTACTCGTCGTGGGAGATCACGCCGTCGCCGTCGGTGTCCAGCATCGCGAAGATGCGGCGCTTCGCCTCGTCCGACATTCCGTCACCATCCGTTCTCGCAGGGGAAGTTCTGCCGGTCCACGCTACCGGCGGGACGCGCGCGGGCCCGGAAGGCGCGGCACGGGAGCGGGCGCCATCCCGGCAGCCGGGGACCGGCGATCCCTGGCTGCGCCACGCCCCGGCGGGCCATGCTGGGGGCATGATCGACCGAACGGCGCTGGCCGACTTCCTCACCCGGGCCCGGGCCCGGCTCACCCCCGCCGACCTCGGGCTGCCACCCGGGGCACGGCGGCGCACACCCGGACTGCGCAGGGAGGAGGTGGCACAGGTCGCCGGGCTGTCCGTCGACTACTACGCGCGCCTGGAACAGCGCCGCGGCCCCCAGCCCTCACCGCAGCTGCTCGCCGCCCTGGCCCGGGCCCTGCGGCTGAGCGAGGACGAACGCGACCACCTGTTCCGCCTCGCCGGGCACGAGCCCCCGCGCCGGCACGGCCCGCTCGGCCACGTGCGCCCCGGACTGCTGCTCATCCTCGACCGGCTGCACGACACGCCCGCCCAGGTGGTCTCCGACCTCGGCGACGTCCTCGCGCAGAACGCCATGTCGGCCGCCCTGTTCGGGGACCACACCGCCCTGGCGCCCGAGCGCCGCAACCTCCTGCTGCGCTGGTTCACCGACCCCGGCACCCGCACGCTGTTCCCCGCCGAGGACCACGAGGACCTCGCCCGCGCCCACGTCGCCGCCCTGCGCGCCGCCCGCACCGCCCGCCCCGGCGACCGCCGCGCCGCCGAAATCCTCGACGAACTCCTCGCCGACAGCGGCGAGTTCACCGCCTACTGGGAACGCCATGAGGTCGCCCGGCGGCGCAGCGGCCGCAAACGGCTCCTGCACCCGGTGGTCGGGCCGCTGGACCTGGAGTGCGAGGTGCTGGCCGCCGGCGGCGAGGACCAGCTGCTGCTGGTGCACACCGCCGCGCCCGGCAGCGACTCCGCCTCCCGCCTGGAACTGCTGCGCGTCGTCGGCGCCCCCGCCCCCGCCTGACGCCCGCACCGGCATCGGAAGGCCCCGCTGCGCGACGAGGCGGGCCGGGGCCCGTAGGCTGGGCCGGGCCGTGACGGCACAGACCGTCACCAGAGCGCACAAAGCGACCGACCGACCGACCGACAGATCGACCGACCGACAGATCGACCGATCGCCAGAGACCGACAGAAGCGGGCAGGCAGGGGCACATGCAGTTCGACGACCAGGGCGACCTCGACACCTCGCAGGTGGACGACCGGCGCGGCATCCCGGGCGGGAAGGTCGCCATCGGCGGCGGGGCCGTGGGCCTGCTCGCGGTGCTGTTCGCGGTCGTCCTCGGCGTCGACCCGCAGCTGCTGGGCCTGTCCTCCGGCTCCGGCTCCTCCGGCTCCTCCACCGGCACCCGCACCGCCGGCGAGGTGCAGCAGGCCTGCAAGACCGGCGCCGACGCCAACAAGCGCCAGGACTGCCGGATCGTGGCCGTCACCAACAGCCTCCAGGAGTTCTGGCGCACCGAGCTGCCGCGCGCCGCCAAGATCCCGTACAAGAACGCCGAGACGGTGCTGTTCACCGGCCAGGTCTCCACCGCCTGCGGGCCGGCGACCTCGGCGGTGGGCCCGTTCTACTGCCCCGGCGACAAGAAGGCCTACTTCGACCTGGGCTTCTTCAACGAGCTGTCCGCCCGCTTCGGCGCCAAGGGCGGCCCGTTCGCCGAGTCCTACGTCGTCGCCCACGAGTACGGCCACCACATCCAGACCCTCACCGGCGCCATGCAGAAGGTCGGCAACGACCGCCAGGGCGCCGCCAGCGGCTCGGTGCGCCTGGAACTGCAGGCCGACTGCTACGCCGGGGTGTGGGCGCACCACGCCACCACCACCCCGCAGGCCTCCACCGGCCGTCCGCTGATCGCCTCGCTCACCGACCAGGACATCGCCCAGGGCCTGGACGCGGCCGCCGCGGTCGGCGACGACCGCATCCAGCAGCAGGCCACCGGCCGGATCAACCCGGAGGCCTGGACGCACGGCTCCGCCGAGCAGCGCAAGGCCTGGTTCACCACCGGCTACCGCGGCGGCGACTTCGCCCAGTGCGACACCTTCTCGGCCGCCAAGCTGTAGCACCACCGCCCGCGACGTCCGCCCGGGGGCCCGTCGTCAGAAGCCCCGCTGCGCCTGCCCGCTCCGCGCCCAGTCCCAGCCCGCGATCGCCTCGCGCAGCCGGAGGGCGCCGGCGGGCAGGCGCGTGTCCGAGGCCCAGAACAGGGTCAGGGAGCGCCGGCAGTCGGGGTCGTCGACGCCGACCCACACCAGCGGCAGACGGGTGGCGGTGCGCCGGGAGAGCGCGGGCACCAGGCCGATGCCCAGGCCCGCGCTGATCAGCTCGGCGATGGCGCCGGCCTCGTCGCTCTCGCAGACGATCCGCGGCTCCAGGCCGCGGGCGGCGAACAGCCGCTCCAGCAGGCGGCGCTGCCAGTGCCCGGGGCGGGCGGCGATGAACGGCTGGCCGGCGAGGTCGTCGACGCCGACCGCGGTGCGCCCGGCCAGCGGGTGGCCGGGGGCGACGGCCAGCCCCACCTCCTCGTCCAGCAGCAGCACCGACTCCAGGCCCTCGGCGGTGATCGGCTGGGAGACGACGGCGAGGTCGACGTCCTGGGCCCGCAGCCGCCGGGCCGTCTCCCGCGCGGGCAGCTGGTGCAGTTCGACCTCCACCCCCGGGTGGCCGCGCTTGAACGCGGCCAGCGGCCCGCTGAAGGCCAGGAAGGTCTCCGAGGCCAGCCGCACCGTGCCCAGCCCCTGCCCGGCGGCCTCCGCCACCGCCCGCCGGCCCGCCTCCAGCTCGCCGAGCGAACGCTCGACGTAGCCGCGGAACAGCTGCCCGGCCGCGTTCAGCCGCAGCCGCCCGCCGCGCTCGAACAGCGGGGTGCCCAGCTCGGCCTCCAGCCGGGCGATGGAGCGGCTCAACGACGGCTGGGCGACGCGCAGTTCCTCCGCCGCCCGGCTCAGGTGCTCCAGCCGCGCCACCGCCAGGAACTGCGCGAGCGTGTTCAGGTCCACGAAAGCCCCCATGCCCCAGCGGTCATAACGCCATAGCACTATTGATCTTAGACAGGATAGCCGGGCGGACATAGCGTCAGGGACGGGCCGCACACCGCCCGCAGCGGTGCGCCGGCCCGGACGCCCTGTACGAGGAAGGACCCCGCGCCATGGCCACCGCCGCCCACCAGACCCCACCGGAGCCCGAGGCCCGGTCCGCCACAGGGGAGCGGACCGGGCCGCGGGCGGGGACCGACCCGGGGGCGGGGGAGCGGGCCGGGCCCGCCGGACGGACCCTGCGCGCCGTGGCCGCCGTCCACACCGCCGCCGCCTTCGGCCAGCCCGTCTTCGCCGGCGTCTACCTCAGCGGCGACTACGACGCCCTAGGCTGGCACACCGTCGGCGCCAACGCCGTCACCGCCCTCGGCTACCTGCAGCTGGTCGCCGCCCTCGTGGCGTGGATCCGGCTGCGCCGCTCCTGGCCGGCGGCCGCCACCCTCGCCGCGGTCGCGGCCGAGACCGCGCAGTACGTCGCCGGAACGGAAGGCGCCCTGTGGCTGCACCTGCCGCTGGGCGTGGCGACCATCGCCGGCCTCGCCGTGCTCACCATCGCCCTGTGGCGCACCCCGCTGCCCCCGCGCCGGCCCCTCCGCCGGGAGGACGACGACCGTGCCTGAATCCCACGTGAATCTGACGCGCCGTCAAATCCTCGGCATCGGCGGAGCGTTCGGCCTGCTCACCACCGCCTCGCTGGCCGGCGCCGCCGCCCTCGCCCGCCGCCCCGCCACCACCGGCGCCGAACTGCGCACCGCCGCCGCCCTGCCGCCCCCCTACCAGGTGCCGCTGCCGCTGCCCGCCGTCGCCAGGCCCGTCTCCACCGACGGCGGCACCGACCGCTACGAGATCGTCCAGCGCGAGACCAGCGCCGAGATCCTGCCCGGCCTGCGCACCCCGCTGTGGACGTACGGCGGCTCCTTCCCCGGCCCCACCATCGAGGCCCGCCGCGGCCGGCCCGTCACCGTCACCCACCGCAACGAACTGCCGGTGCCCACCGTCGTCCACCTGCACGGCGGCCGCACCCCCGCGGACTCCGACGGATACCCCACCGACCTCGTCCTGCCCGCCGCCTGGCCCCAGACCCCCCAGACCATGCCCGGCATGCCCGGCATGCCCGGCATGGACGGCCACGCGGGCGGCACGGGTACGGGCATGGCCGACCCCCGCGCCGTCACCAGCCGCCTGCGACGCGACTACACCTTCCCCAACGACCAGCGCCCCACCCTGCTCTGGTACCACGACCACCGCATGGACTTCACCGCCCCCGCCCTCTGGCGCGGCCTCGCCGGCCTGCACATCGTGCGCGACGACGCCGAGGACGCCCTCGGCCTGCCCGCCGGCCCCCACGAGATCCCCCTGATGATCACCGACCGCGCCTTCACCGCCGACGGCGCCCTGACCTACCCCTCCCTCGACCCCGCCCTGCGCGACCGCCCCGGCGTCACCGAACCCCACCTCGCCGGCGTCCTCGGCGACGTCGTCCTCGTCAACGGCGCCCCCTGGCCCGTCCACGAGACCGACGCCGCCCGCCACCGCCTGCGCCTGCTCAACGCCTCCAACGCCCGCCACTACGAACTCGAAGCCCGCACCGAGGACGGCCGCCGCCTCGACCTCGTCCAGATCGGCGCCGACCAGGGCCTGCTCGCCGCCCCCGTCACCCACCGGAGCCTGCCCGTCGCCCCCGCCGAACGTTACGACCTCGTCGTCGACTTCGCCCCCGCCCCCGTCGGCTCCCTGGTCCGGATCGTCAACCGCCTCGGCACCGGCCGCACCCGCGACGTCATGGCCTTCCGCATCGCCCGCCCCGCCCCCGCCGACGACAGCCGCATCCCGCCCCGCCTCGCCACCGACCTGCCCGACTGGCGGCGCGAAGACGCCGTCCGCACACGGGACTTCGCCTTCCGCGCCGGCCGCATGAACGGCGGCCACGGCTGGCTCATCGGCGGCCGCCCCTTCGACCCCGCCCGCACCGACGTCACCGTCCCCCTCGGCGACACCGAGATCTGGCGCCTGATCGCCGACGTCCACCACCCCGTCCACCTCCACCTCGTGGGCTTCCGCATCCTCACCCGCGGCGGCAGACCCCCACTGCCCCACGACGCCGGCCTCAAGGACACCGTCTCGCTGCGCCCGGGGGAGTCCGCGGAGATCATCACCCGCTTCGACGGCTACCGCGGCCGCTACCTCTTCCACTGCCACAACGCCGAGCACGAGGACATGGGGATGATGGCCAACCTGGAAGTCGTCTGATCCCTTTCACCCCTGTTCGGGGGGATCCGCCGGAACTGCCGGACCTTCACGGCTCTCGCACCGGATGATCACTCTGCTGCCGGAATCCCGACCCCCGCCGTACGGGGCGGTCCACTCCAATTCCCTTCGCACACCCCCCGAGCAGCGAAAGGCCACCACCCCCATGACCCGCCCCGACGACCACCCCACGCCCGACCGGATGCTGCGCGAGGCCGCCTCCCGCCTGGACCGGCGCCGCTTCCTGACCGTCACCTCGGCCGCCGCCGCGCTCGCCTTCAGCGTCAACCTGCCCTCCGCGCACGCCGCCGACAACGAGATCGCCCCGCGCGCCATCGGCGACGATCCCTTTACCCTCGGCGTGGCCTCCGGCGACGCCACCTCCGACGCCGTCGTGCTCTGGACCCGCCTGGCCCCCCGCCCGCTGGAGCCCGGCGCCGGCCTGCCGCCCACCGGCTCCGTCCGGGTCGGCTGGGAGATCGCCCGCGACGAGAAGTTCCGCCGCGTCGAGCGCCGCGGCACCGCCCGCGCCCACGCCGAGTTCAACTACGCCGTCCACGTCGACGTCGACGGCCTCGACGCCGCCCGCACCTACTGGTACCGCTTCACCGTCGGCACCTGGGCCAGCCCCGTCGGACGCACCCGCACCGCCCCGCCGCGCGGCCGCAAGCTCGACAGCGCCCGCATCGCCTTCGTCTCCTGCCAGGCCTACGAGGACGGCTACTTCACCGCCTTCCGCCACCTCGCGGGCGAGGACCTGGACGCCGTCTTCCACGTCGGCGACTACATCTACGAGTACGGCATCGACGCCGCCGGCGGCGACCGCAAGTACACCGACCGCACCCTCGCCGCCCACTTCAACCACGAGACCACCACCCTCGAGGACTACCGGCTGCGCTACTCCCTCTACAAGAACGACCCCGACCTCCAGGCCGCCCACGCCGCCCACCCCTGGTACGTCACCTGGGACGACCACGAGGTCGAGAACAACTACGCCGCCGGCATCCCCGAGAAGAACCAGGACCCGGCCCCCTTCGTCGCCCGCCGCGCCGCCGCCTACCGCGCCTACTGGGAGAACCAGCCGCTGCGCATGCCCCAGCCCCGCGGCACCGAACTGACCCTCTACCGGCGCGTCCACTACGGCCAGCTGGCCCAGTTCGACATCCTCGACACCCGCCAGTACCGCGACGACCAGGCCAACGGCGACGGCTGGCAGTACCCCACCCCCGAGTCCGACGACCCCAAGCGCACCCTCATGGGCGCCACCCAGGAACGCTGGTTCGCCGACGGCCTGCGCCACTCCAAGGCCACCTGGAACGTCATCCCCCAGCAGGTCGTCTTCTCCCGCCGCAAGAACACCACCGCCGAGCGCTCCAAGCTCTCCATGGACGCCTGGGACGGCTACCCCGCCGCCCGCGAGCGCTTCCTGAAGGCCGTCGACCAGTCCGGCGTCAAGAACCTGGTGCTGCTCACCGGCGACGTCCACGTGGCCTACGCCCTGGACGTCAAGCGCGACTTCAACGACCCCAACTCCCGTACGGTGGGCGTGGAGTTCGTCGGCACCTCGATCAGCAGCGACGGCGACGGCGAGGAGAAGCCGTCCAACTGGGGCAACCTCATGGCGGCCAACCCGCACATGAAGTTCTACGACGGGCGCCGCGGCTACACCGTGCTCACCCTGGACCGCCACCGGGCCCGCGCCGACTACCGCGTCGTCTCCCACATCACCCGCCCCGGCGGCACCCTGTCCACCGCCGCCTCCTTCACCACCGAGGCCGGCAACCCGGGCATCCGCCCGGCCTGACAGGGGCCTTGGCCTCCCGGTCCCGCCGCCTTGAGGGAGGCGGCGGGGCCGGGTGCCGCTCAGGCGGCCGGGGCCGTGCAGGCGGGCCGGGTGCTGCTCAGGCGCCCCGGACGAGGCGTTCGACGACGGCCGCGGCCTGCTGCGGGTGCTCCTCCAGCCAGGCGTCCAGGTGGCGTCGGACGGCCTCGGCGACGCAGGCGCGCACGGCGGTGTTGCCGAGCACGTCCAGGGTGGAGCCGTGGAACTCGGGCTCGTCGAGCTTCACCGACACGACCGCCGTCAGGCCCGCCCAGGCCTGCCCGGCGCTCAGGCCGGGTTCCGCCGGGGCCGGCCGGAGCCGCTTGCGCGCGTACGCGTCGAGCGCGGCCGCCACCCCGTCGCGGAAGCCGAGTTCATGGGTGCCGCCGCGCGGGGTGGGCCGGCTGTTGGCGAAGCTCCGGACCCGCTCCTCGCCGTCGGCGCGCCAGCGCAGGGCCACCTCCACCGTCCCCGCCATCCGCGGGTCCTCGCCCTCGAAGGCGACGGTGCCCGTGACGGCGGGCGCCGCCTCCCGGGCTGTATCCCGGGTCGTGTCCCGGTTGTCGAGGAATGCGACGAAGTCCTGTGCCCCGCCGGGGGAGTGGAACCGCTCGGACCTGGGCTCGCCGGGCCCGCGCCGGTCGGTCAGTGAGATGTCCAACTCGCGGTTCAGGAAGGCCAGTTCACGGAATCGGTCCGCCAGGTCGTCGAAGGAGAGCAGCGCTGTCCCGAAGACCTCGGCATCCGGCCAGAAGGTGAGGACGGTCCCGCTGCCGGTCGCCGGGCCCGCGTCGGTGAGCGGGGTGACGGCCGTGCCGCGCGCGTACTCCCGTTCCCAGCGCACCCCCTCGCGCCGCACCTCGGCCGTCATCCGGCTCGACAGGGCGTTGACGGCGGCCGGGCCCGCGGCCCAGTGCCCGAGCGCCACGTCGCGGCGGCCGCCACCGGGCCCCGCTCCGGCGTTCAGACGGGTCAGCAGGGTGTCGAGGTCGGGCTCACCGGTGCCCTCCGCCCCGCGGACGGGGACGCCCGGGCCGTCGTCGGCGACGCGCACGCCACCGTCGGAGGTGAGGGTGACCTCGACGCGGCCGGCGCGCCCGGCCAGGACCTCCCTCACCGCCCGGTCGGCGGCCTCGAACACCAGCTGGCGCAGGCCGCGCTCACCGGTCGAGCCGATGTACATCCCCGGCCGTTTCCGCACGGCTTCCAGGCCCTCCCACACCTGGATGCGGGCGGCCTCGTACCCGGTCTTCTCCTCGTTCACGATGTCCCCTCCGAAGGTGTCCGGCAGAGCTCCACAGCCTAGGCGAATTTCGGTATAACGCCAGGTCAGAGCCTGTTTGCCGAGGGCGCAGGCGGGCGCGTGAGCGCCTGCCCGCGGGCGCCCGCCGCAGGGGTCCCGGACGCCCGCCGGAGCGCGGCCCCGCCCCCGCCGGGGCCGCGTGCGGGGCCGTTCCGGGCGCTCCCGAGGTCCCCCGATCCAAGTTTTTCGCGCCCCGCCCGCCGGCGGACCCCGGCAAGCCGGTGTACCTGCGGCTCGCCATCGTCGGCCTGCTCGTCCCGGCGGTCCTGATCCCGCTGATCGTCGTCATGGCCAAGCGCGACCCCGAGTTCGCCAAGGCCGGCGACTGCATCCACAACAACAACCCGATCGCCGCCGCCCTGCCCGGCGTCGTCGACAGCAACCCCGACATCGACGTGGTCCCCTGCTCCGACCCGAAGGCCGAGGCCCGCGTCGTCGGCCGCGAGGACGACACCACCGACGGCGAGAACGCCTGCCGCAAGTACCCCACCGCCGACGGCTACTTCACCTCCAAGCACGGCAGCGACAAGTACACCCTCTGCCTGCAGGGCCTGGAGACCCCCAAGCAGCCGAAGCCGACCACCATCTTCGGCCCCGTCAACCCGTAGCGAGGCGCCGCGCCGGGTCCCTCGCCGCACTCGGCCGGCCGAGCCTTCGCCGAACGGCCCGGCGCCGGGCCGTTCGCTGTCACCGGGGGCGGTGGGCAGGGGAGTCGGGGGTGTATGTTCGCACCCAGCCGTCCAGAAGGGCGAAGGCCATGGGGATCTCCACGCACGCGATGGTGCCGCCGCTCCTGCTGGCCGCACTGGTCCTGCTCGCCGTCAGACTGGCCCGACGGCACCGCGCCGGTGCGCCCGTACCGCTGCTGCCGCGCTCGCTGCCGGCCCGCGCCGTCGCAGCGGCCGTCATCGCCCTGGTGATGCTCTCCGGAGCGCTGACCGGAGACCCCTGGTCGGCGGTCGTCCCCGCCCTCACGCTCGGCGGCCTGACCGGCGCCCTCGTGGACCTCCGCTACGGCTCCCCGCGCTGACGCCCCGCCCACGGCGCTGCCCGGGCGGTCCGTCAGGAGGCGGACGGCTCGATCTCCCCGGCGAAGACGATGACCTGGTCGATGAGGCTCCGCCGCAGGTGGACGACGTCCGTTCCCGCCAGGCGGGGGCCTCCGTCCGGCGTGGTGAAGACCCACTGGTAGCGGGCCCACTCGCCAGGCATGTCCACCGCCGAGCAGCGCGTCATCGTGCCGGTTCCCGCCGGGTGGCGCCGGATGTCCAGCACGAACTGCTCGACCGCCGCGATTCCCTCGCTGCGGCCCAACGGCCCCCAGAAGACCACGTCCGAGGTCAGGGCCTGGGAGAGCAGGGCCGTCACATAGGTGTCGTCCGAGGCGTTGAACGCGGAGATGAACGTGTCGATCGCGGAGCGTGCCGTCTCTTCCTGCATACCCCAGTAATACCAGCCGCTGCGCGTACGGATCAGGAAGAGGGCGAGTACCAGGACGGCAGCACCCACGCGGCACCCCGTGCCGCCCGGGCTTCCGCCCTCGATCCGCACGCCGCCGCCCCGGTGTCGGAACCGGGGCGGCGCTGGACCCAGTGGGTGACCAACCGGCTTTCCGCGGAGGACTCGGCGGTCCGTCCCGTGATGGGACCGCATGCGCCGCACACCCGCCGGAACCGCGCCACCGGGCTCCCCGCCCGCGCAAATCCCCGGTGAGGAGCGGTACATGGCCTCCAGGGTGTTCGCCGAGGGGTTCCGGCACGGAGTCGAGCGGCACACGCCTCCGGGCTCAGCGGCAGGTGACAAGGCCGCCCGGGTGCGGGCCGGCCGCCCGGGCGGCCCGCAGCGCCGCCCTGGCACGGGCCGCGCCGGGGCGGGTGGCCGCCTCGCCGCCGCCGACCGCGACGGGGCGGGGGGCGAGGCCCGCGCAGGGGCCGCAGATGCCGGGTTCGGGCACCGGGTCGTGGCACGCCGCGCACTCGGCGTACCGAAGTGCCCCGGTCCGTACGGTGCTTGGGGCGGGCGGCAGCTTGTGCTCCAGGCGGTGGCGGAGGACGGCGGCTGCCGAGTGCATCGGGGCGGGCAGGCCCGGCAGCAGGGCCTGGGCGAGGTCGGCGGCGGTGCTGCCGCGTTCCAGCCACCGGGCGACCAGGGGAGCGAGTGCGCGGGCTTCGGCCTCGCCCAGGCGCAGGCGCGGTTCGGGGCGGATCACCCGGAACAGCGTGGCGACCGCCTCGCGGAGCTGCTCGTCGGACTGCCCGCCCGGCCGCCCGTCCGCCCGCCCGTCGGGCGGTTCGACGGGCGATTCGGCGGGGAGGGTGGGTTCTTGGTGCCGGTCCTTTGAAAGGGTGTCAGCGCGGCCGGTGCTCGCTCCACCGGGGACCGGGCGGGTGGTACTCGGTGCTGCGGCCCGAGGGACGTCGTAGACGTGGGTCTCGGTGATGATCGTGCCGTCGGGCAGGCGGATCTTCTCGACCCGGTAGTACCCGGCGTCGGCCAGCTCCTTCAGGGCCCTGCGGATCGCGCCGCGCCCCTGGGGGCTGGTGTCGGCCATGTGCCGGCCGTCCTCGCGCCAGCCGTCGGGCCGGGAGAGGAGGTCCGCGAGCAGGCCGCGGGCGGTGTAGGAGAGCCGTCGGTACTGGAGTACGGCGTTGGGCAGCACGGTGAAGTCGCGCACGGGGGCGCTACGATGGACGCGCATCGGGAGTGTCAGCTCCTGTTGCCGGACCCCGGGGTGTTACCAGCACCGCCGGGGTCGCCTGTTTTCGGTTGGATTACGGAACGTACCACAACGGTCACGCACAGAACGGGCGTTCGCGACAACTGCCCTGACGGGGGCGCTCCGTCACCCGGCGTCAGCCGGGGGTGCCCGGGCGGTGGACGCTGAGGTCGCCGTAGGTCCGCAGGGCGCCGGCGGGGTCGCCGGGCTTGTCCCGCAGGACGGCGTCCAGGAAGGCGAGGGTGGCCGCGGCGACGGTGCGCGGGCCCCCGGTGCGGCCCAGGGTGCCGACGAGTGAGGGCACCGGCGGCAGGTACAGGGGGCCGTCCATGAAGGTGAGGTGGGCGGCGCCGGGGACGGTGAGCCGGTAGCTCGGCGCGGTGCTGGAGTCGAGCGCCTCGGTGAGGCGGGGCAGGTAGCGCGGGTCGCTGTCCGGGGTGATGGCCTGGGTGAGCGCGAGCGTCGGCCGGTCGAGGGCGGGCGTGGTGGGGCCGTGGGGGTAGCCGTCCAGGTCGACGACGGCGGCGAAGCGGCGGTCCTGCCGGGCCGCCTGCAGGGCGGCGGCGCCGCCCATGGAGTGGCCGGTCACCGCGACCCGGCCGGTGTCCAGGCGTCCGGTCAGCGGGTCGGCGATCCCGCCGCGCTCCAGGGCGTCCAGCTGGGTGAGGACGAAGCCGAGGTCGCCGGCCCGGACGGCCGTCCAGCCGGCCGCCAGCTCGTCGTCCCTGTCCCGGTCGCCGCTGGAGGCGGTCTCGGTGCCGATCGTCCGGCCGTCGGCGAGGACGACGGCGGCGGAGTCGTACGGGTGGTCGAGGGCGGCCACCACGTAGCCGTGGCTGGCCAGTTCCTCCACCCACGCGGTGTTCTGGGTGCGCACCCCGCCCGACCCGGGGGAGAACAGCACGACCGGGAACCGCTCGCCGCCGCCGGCCACCGGGGCGTCGAAGACCGAACGGCTGCGGGCGCGCGGGACACCGTCGACCAGGAAGCCCGGCAGGCCGACGCCCCGGGCGAGGGCCCCGGAGACGGTGCGCGCCTCCTGCGCGGTGCGTCCGAGGTACTGGGCCCGCTGCGCGCCCGCGGGGATCTCCCCCGCGGGGTACCAGAGTTGGACCACGACGGTGCGCAGGTCGTTCGGGTCGGCGGTGAAGGTCTCGGGGCGGTGCGGGTCGGTCCACTGCACCACGCGGGTGCCGACCGCGAAGCCGCCCGACGGCTCGGGGAACACCGGTACGGGAAAGGCCCAGGCGGCCACCGGGCCCGTGGCGATCAGGCCGACGCAGGCCGCCGACCCCGGCAGCGCCAGCCACCAGCGGGCCCGCCACGCCGGCCGTCCGGTACGGCGGCGCAGCGGTCGCAGCAGGGGAGCGAGGGCGAACGGCGAGGCGAGGGCGGCGCCCGCCAGGACCGGCAGCAGCTGCCAGCGGATGCCCGCCGCGCCCAGCACGATCGCGCACGGCACGAGGACCGCCCCCGCCGCGATCGTGGCGCGCGGGCGGGCGGCGGGGGGCAGCCAGCGGGCCGTCACCAGCGTGAGGGCGGCCAGCAGGGCGAGGATTTCCAGGGGGGACATGGGCAGTCCCGGGATGATCTCGGTCACCTGGCCATGCTCGGCGCCGGGCGCGCGCCGCCGCATCGGCCACCGGTCGCCGCCGCGTGCCACCGGGGGAGCGGTCCGCGGCGGTCCGGGTACGACCGCGGTAGCAGCCGGGCAGGCCGGAGCGGCGGGCGCGCTGCGACCACGGGAGGTGGCGGGACTCCTCCTGCGGTCGTATGCCGGCGCGGGGCGATCAGACGGTGGGATCATGCGCCGCGCGGGGCCGGCGGCCTACCGTGACAGGGCCGCGGTACGTGCCGGGGCGGCGGCACGCACCCGGGGCCGCGCAGGCGTACGGTCCCCGTGCCCGACGTGCCCGACGTGCCCGACGTGCCCGACGTGCCGGACGTGCCGGACGTGCCCGACGTGCCGGACCCGGGGCCGCCTTGACGCCGAATCGACAGGGACGTGCGATGACCGAGGCGGCCGCCGAACCCGGCCACGCCCACCGGAACCAGGCGCCGGTGCGCGTCCGCGTGCGGGCCCGGTGGGCGAGGACAGCCGCACGGCTGACCGGCTACGCCGACCTCGCCTGCGCACGAGCCGCACGAGCCGCGCGACCGCTGAGAGCCGCCGCGCGCTGGCGCTCCCGGCTGCCGCCCACCGCGGGGGACGCCCTGCTGGCGACGCTCCTGCTCCTCAACGTCGCGACCACCCGCGCACCGCACGAGCTGCCGGTGGCCGCGGCCCTCACCGCCGCCCTCACCCTGCCCCTGCTGTGGCGGCGCCGGGCCCCGCGCACGGTGTTCGCCGCCGTGGCGGCCGCGGCCCTCGTCCAGTGGCTGGCCGGTGTCCAACTGCCCGCCGACGTCGCCCTGTTGGTGGCCCTCTACACGGTGGCAGCGGCCTCGGGCCGGCGCGGCACGCTCGTCGCCGGTGCCGTCGTGGAGGCGGGGGCCCTGTTGGCCTGCCTGCGCTGGTCGACGGACGGCGCGTTCCTGGCCCCCTTCGTCGCGGTCACCGCGCTGGCCGTCGCCGCCGCCGTCCTCGGCGTGAACGTGCGCACCACGCGCGCCTACCTCGCCGCTCTGGAGGAGCGGGCCGCACGCCTGGAACACGAACAGGAGCAGCAGGCGCGACTGGCCGTCGCCGAGGAACGGGCGCGCATCACCCGGGAGATGCACGACATCGTCACCCACAACCTGTCCGTCATGGTCGCGCTCACCGACGCCGCCGTCTACGCGCAGCACCGGTCGCCCGACAAGGCCACCACCGCGATGCTCCAGATCTCCGAGACCGGCCGGCAGGCCCTGACCGACATGCGTCGCTCGCTGGGCGTCCTGCGCACCGACGAACCGGACGCGCGGCGCCACCCGCTGCCCGGCATCGCCCAACTGGCCGCCCTCGCCGACCAGATGGGCGCCGCCGGGCTGCCCACCGGCCTCGACGTCCACGGCGGCCACGCCCACATCCCCGCCACCGCCCAACTCACCGTCTACCGCCTGGTACAGGAAGCCTTGACCAACACCCTCAAGCACGCACCCGCCGGCGCCCGCGCGACGGTCCGCATCCACTGCGCGGCCGCGACCGTCACCGTGGACGTCACCGACACCGGCCCCCACCCGCCCCAGCCCGCCACCGCCACCGCTGCCGTCGTCGTGCCGCCCGGCCACGGCATCCCCGGCATGCGCGAACGCTCGGCCGCCTACGGGGGCACACTGCACGCCGGGCCGCTTCCCGACGGCGGCTGGCGGGTCCACACCCGCCTCCACCTCGACAGCGCCGGAGCGCCGCCCGCATGACGATCCGCATCCTGATCGCCGACGACGAAGCACTCCTCCGGATGGCCTTCAGCACCGTCCTGGAAGCCCAGCCCGACATGGCACCGGTCGGCGAAGCCGCCGACGGCGCCCAGGCCGTACGCCTCGCCCGCGAACTGCGCCCCGACGTCGTCCTCATGGACGTCCGGATGCCCGGAACCGACGGCATCGAGGCGACCGGGCAGCTCATCGCGGCCTCGCCGCAGAGCAGAGTGCTCATCCTCACCACCTTCGACCTGGACGAGTACGCCTTCGCCGGGCTCAACGCCGGAGCCTCCGGCTTCCTGCTGAAGAACGCCCGCCCCGAGGAACTCCTCACCGCGATCCGCAACGTCGCCGCGGGCGACGCCGTACTCTCCCCGCGGATCACCCGCCGCCTCCTGGACAACCTCCGCCCGCACATCCCCGACGGCCGCGACCCCGACCACGACGAGCGGCTGAACCGGCTCAGCACCCGCGAACGCGAGGTACTCGTCCAGGTCGGCCGCGGCCTGTCCAACACCGAGATCGCCGCCACCCTGCACCTCGCGGAGGCCACCGTGAAGTCCCACCTGGGCCGCATCCTCCACAAGCTCGAACTCCGCGACCGCATCCAAGCCGTGGTCCTCGCCTACGAAACCCGCCTCATCCACCCGACATGACCCGCCCCCCGGTACCCACCCCGCGCGGGAAGTCGGCCCCGCGACTCTGCTGGCGAAGTCGGTTGGGTTGGGCGTGGGACAGTAAGTGTCTGTCGGTCGGGGCGGGTTGGCTGTCTGTGGGGGTGGGTCGTGTTGCGTCCTGGTGGGGTGTCGGGGATTCCGGTGGAGACGGTGGCGCTGGCTCGCCGGGTTCATCCGCGGGGGACGGACGAGATGCGCGTTCGGGACGCGCTGGGTCCGTTGTTCACGGACGAGGACTTCACCACGGGTGAGTTCGAGGAGATGTACGCGGACCTGGGACGGCCCGGAATCTCGCCGGCCCTGCTGGCGATGGTCACGGTCCTGCAGTTCCTGCACAACCTCTCCGACCGGGACGCCGCGGTGGCGGTGGCGGACCGGATCTCCTGGAAGTACGCGCTGGGACTGGAGCTGGAGTACACGGGCTTCGACGCGAGTGTGCTGTGCGAGTTCCGGGCCCGCCTGGTCGAGGGCGACCGGGCGGACGCGCTGCTGACCGTGATGCTGGAGCGCCTCAAGAGCGCCGGCCTGGTGCGCTCGGGCGGGCGTCAGCGCACCGATTCCACCCACGTCCTGGCCTGCGTGCGGACCCTGAACCGGATCGAGTGCCTGGGCGAGGCCCTGCGGATGGCCCTGGAGGAGATAGCCCGCACCAGCCCCGGCTTCATCGTGCCGCTGCTCAAAGAGGGCTGGGACGAGCGCTACGGCCGCAAGGTCGAGACCAGCCGGCTCCTGCGCCGCAAGAACTCCTCCGCGACCAGGCTCGCCGAGCAGATCGGCGCCGACGGCCGGAGCCTGATCGCGGCCATCGACACCGACCCCGACGCCGCGTGGATGAACGGCCTCCCGCAGGTCAAAATCCTGCGCGAGCTGTGGGGCCAGCACTTCGAGGCCACCGCCACCGGCCGACTGCGCTACCGGGACACCAAGGAACTGCCGCCCTCCGCACAGCGCGTGCGCTCGCCCCACGATCCCGATGCCCGCTACAGCACCAAAGGCCGGCCCGGAGCGGACAGTGTGGAGTGGACCGGTTCCAAGTCCCACCTGACCGAGTCCTGCGACGAGGACTTACCAAGCCTGGTCACCGACGTCCACACCACCCCCGCCACCGAACCCGACGTCACGGCCGTCACCCCCGTCCAGGACAGACTCACCGCCCGGGACCTGAAACCCGGCGAGCACCTGACCGACTCCGGCTACCCCAGCGGCCCGAACATCGGCGCCTCACTCGAGCGCGGTATCACCCCCATCGCACCCGTCACGGTCCAGACGGGCCGCGGCGCCCACGACGGCACGTTCACCCCCAAGGACTTCCACGTCGACTGGCACAGCGGCGTCACCCGCTGCCCCGCCGGAGCCACCAGCATCTCCATGCGGCCCAAGAAGAACGGCCTGATCCGCGTCGCCTTCTCCCGCGCCGACTGCCGCCCCTGCCCCATCCGCGCCCAGTGCACCACCGCCGCTCCGCACCTCGGCCGCAGCCTGGAGATCCACCCCGAACCCATCCACACCGCCAGGATGCGGATGCAGGCCGAACAGGACACGCCCCGATGGCGCGAGGCCTACCGGGCCCGCGCCGGCATCGAAGCGACGATCTCACAAGCGGTCCGAGGCCCCGGCCTGCGACGATCCCGCTACCGAGGCCTCGCCAAAACCCACCTCCAGAACGTCCTCACCGGCATGGCGATCAACATCCGCCGACTCGGCACCCACTTCGACACCACCACCAAGCCAGACCGCCGCCCCACCCGCATCCACACACTCTGCACCCAACACGACATCCCAACGGCGGCCTGACCTAGATCAAATACTTCGCCAGCAGAGTCGCCCCGCCGACTTCCCGCGCGGCCGAGGCCAACGCCCTGGCTGTGGAACGCCCACCGGCGTGCCGGCTGGAGGTCGTTCAGCTGTCCGGGCCGCAGACGGCGCCACCGGGCTGCCGGCGGGAGTACCGGACTATGGCGCCCTCAGAGGTCGTTGGCTTGCTGCCGTCGGCGGGAGTGAGGGTGTAGAAGACCATGATGGAACCTTCGGTGACGGCGTTGAGGACGCCGTCCCATGGGATGGCGTAGTCGACCGTGGCGGTGTCAGCGGCGATGTTCACGACGCCCTGGACTGCCGCGGCCGGGGTCTGCCCTTGGAAGTCGCTGCAGACCGTGACGTCGAAGGTGAGCTTGTCTCCGGCCTTGAAGGGGATCCGGTCCACCCTGACGAGGACACCGTTCCAGGGCTTCTGCCGGCAGGTGATCTCGCCGGGAGGCTCCTCATGGGGGAATTCCGGGATGTCGAGCTCGACCGACATACGGGCTCCTGGTCGTTGAAGGGCTGAGACGGCAGCTCGGACTCCCGCCCCGGGATCATGGAGCAGACGCCGGTTCGAGGGCAGCCGGTTTTCGTGCGCCCGGTCTCTCGTCCCGACACAGCGCCGACCGCGGCCGAGGCGAGCCCGGGGGACCGGGAAGTCGCCCTCCCGTCGTCGAGCTCGAACGGATGCCCTAGTCTCGGCTGATGACGCTCTACTTCGACCCGATGGCCATCCTCGGCAAGGACCGTGACGCCTTCCGAGGCCGTTGGGAAGACCGACTGTGGCTCAACGTTCCCGGGCCCTTCTACGGAGGGGAGACCGATACCTGCTGGACGGGACGGCTTTCGGCACCCGCTCACGTTCTCTACGGAGGCAGATACCTCAGCGAGTACGTCTACCGCCAGCCCAGAACGCCTGCGGACACGGCCCTGCTGGTCGAGGCGGCAGACAACGACCCGTTCCTCGGGTACGGCTGCGATGGCGACTCGCGATGGACACCGCAAACGGTCCGGGAGTGGTGGCGTGACCGCGGCCAGGTCGTGCAGTACCTCTCCGATCAACGGAGCACATGGGAGGAGAGCGATGTCCGGGCAGGCCAGGGCGTAGCCGCTGCCGTCCGCGACTTTGAGCTCTACATCGCCGGTGGCCTGGCAACTGACCTGCGGATCTACCTCTACTGGCTGGAAGAGCGGCGATCCCCCGCCCCCGTTGACCGGTTGCCCGAGCTGTAGCGTCACGCAGCGAGCGCGTGGGCTCGCCGGGACCAGGCCGTCGCCTCGTCGTACGGATCCCGGCCTCCCGGACCCAGGGCATGACCGACCGTCGGGAGATCGTTGCAGGCGTCGCGGTCACCGGCCTGCCCCAGGCGCTCGCCCGGTGGCCCTGGATCGACAGGTCCGGCATCTCGCGAAGATCGACAACCGATGGCAAGGTCATGGAGGACGGACCTGCAGCACGCCGCCGCCGGTAGACGCAACGGAGTTGGAGTCCCGGTCGTCTTCGAACCAGGTCAGGATGGCCTTCACGCCTTGGGCGACTTGTAGATGGTGGCGGCCATCGCTCCCAGTTGCTTGTTGGCCTTGAGTGCGAGGTCGATGGCATCGCTCACGGAGTCGCTGGGCACCGGGATGTTGTTCACGTAGATCGCGAAGGCGTAGCGGTGGCCGTCCTTCGCATCGATGTAGCCTGCGAGCGCCTTCGTGCCGAGGGCCAGCTTGCCCTGGTAGGGGCTGACCAGGGTGCCGGTCTTCGCGCGGATGTGTCCTGCGGCGGGGTCGGTGCGGTCGATGACGTCGGCGAGCGAGCCGTCGACGCCCATGTTCGGCATGGAGTCGTAGAAGACGTCGAAGTCGTCCTGTCGTGCCAGGTGCCGCAGCAGCGCCACCTGGGCGGTCGGCGTCGCCTTGTCGCCGGGGAGGCCCTGGGCGTCGACGAGGCTCACCGAGTTCGGGTCCACGCCTGAGCGGGCGAGGAACTCCTTCTCGGTCTTCATGCCGTCCGCATAGGTTCGTTGCCCGTTGTGTGCCGCCATCAGCGGCGGCAGCAGGTTCGCCCCGAGGTTGTGGCTGACCTTGTTGATCAGCTTCGCGTACTCCTTGAAGGGCGGAGAGGTGTAGGTCGCCGATACGGGCAGCGAGTTCACTTCCGCCGACGGGGGGAGCCTGCTGTCGGGGTTCGCTCCCAGCGAGGGGGCGGATACGCTGACGCCGTTCCTGGCGAGTGCCTCGATGAGGACGGTGCGGGCGAACGCCGCCGGGTCGGGGACCTGGTAGGTCGTCACGAAGGGGGCCTTCGCGTCCGCGGGCACGGAGCCTCGGACCCGGATGTGACCAGGGCTCACGCTTTCGGTCGTCACCGCCGGTTTGGTTCCGGCGGGTGTGGTCGTCACCTGCGCGTCGACGCCGAAGGCGGCCGTCTTCGGGCGCCAGTCGACCTTGGCCGGCTCGCCGGGTGCGCCCGGCGTGATGAGCACGTCGATGAGGTTGTCGTTGACGATGGTCGGGGTGACCGGCAGCCCGCCGATCGACACCGGATCCCAGAGTCGGTTGTCGATCACCACGTCGCCGTCGACGTGGCGGACTCCGCTGGCCGCGACCTGTCGGGCCAGTTCGTTGACGCCCGCCAGCGGGTCCTCTGCGGTGATGGTCGCCATGCCGGGGACGGCGTTGGCGTCGTAGTGGTCGAAGTCGGGGACGTCCAGGCCGCCTGACGCGGTGGTCCGCCCGCCGAGTGCCAGGTCGCCGTTCCCGACCAGGATGAGGTCGCCGGAGAGCCGCCCGTCCGCGGAGACCGTACCCGAGTGCACCACGGGCGTACGGAAGCGATGGTCGTCACCCAGGACGTCGAGCGCGGCACCGACCGCGAAGGTCTTGGCCGTCGAACCGGTCATGAACTGGGAATCGGCGCCCTTGGACTGGACGACCTTCCCGGTCCGCAGATCGGCGACCTGCAGGCCCCACCGGCCCGACGACCACGGCGCGGTGCTCATGAGCTTCTGCAGCTCGGCGCTCACCCGTGCGGCACCCGGTGCGGGAGAGGCCGAGTCGTCCGTGGAGTCGTGGGAGCACGCCGTCATCGCCACGGCGGCCGTCATCGAAGCGGCGAGCGCCAGGGCGGTACGCCGCCGTGCCCGAGGTGTCCTGATTCCGGAGGGGGAGTTGCTTGGCATTCGTTCTTTCCTGTTCGACTTTCCTGTTCGGCTTTCGCGCTCGATCGAAGGCTTCCGGCCCGGTTGCCGCGCGGCGGTCAGGGCTTCCCGCCCTTGCCGATGGCGATGCTGCCGTTGCGGGTCCGGACGGCCACGGAACGGCCGCTCGCGTCGTCCTTCGCGACGTTCACGGTGACGTCGCCCTTCTTCGCGGCCGTGCGGACCGCGTACGTCGAGTCCGGCAGGCCCAGCTCGACGTCGCCGTCCTTGCTCTGCACGTCGACCAGGTCGGGCACGGCGGCCAGGCGCAGGTCGACGGTGCCGTTGCGCGAGGTGACGCTGACGGACCGGGCGGAGATCCCGTCGCCCTTGATGCTTCCGTCGCCGCCTTGCAGGGCCAGCTTGGCTCCGTGGAGGTCCGACAGCCGGACGTCGCCGCCGGCGGTCCGGGCCGAGAAGTCCGCGGTGAAGCCGGTGGCCTCGATGCGCCCCTTGCCGCTCTCGGCGGTGACGGCGACGGCGCGCGGCACCTTCACGGTGTACTTCGCGCCGCAGCCCACCGAGATCCCCGTGCAGTCCAGCGAGAGTGTGAGCGTGCCCCCTTCGAGCTGCCAGCCGGACCCCACCTCCCCGCCGACCTTCCTGCCGCTGACCCGTCGTTCCACCTGAACGTCCTCGATGTCGGCGGCCACCAGCGCGAGGTCGGCGGAACCGGAGTCGACGGTCAGGCTGCCGCCGGCGAAGTCGAAGGACTTCGATTCCACGGTCGCGTCGGCCGAGGCGCCGTCCGTGGTGCAGGCCGTGGCGGCGAGGCCGAGGAGGGCGGCTCCGCCGAGGGCGAGAAGCGTGCGGGTGGTCGGTTCCATCGGGTTCTTCCTTCGTCAACGAGCATGAACGGGCAGGGTGGTGCGGGTTCCCGCGCCCCGGTTCACGAGCGCAGATCCCGGTTCACGAGCGCAGCGCCCGGTTCACGAGCGCAGCGCCCGGACCGCGACCGTGCGCGACACCCGGGCCGCCTGCAGGACCAGCGCGAGGCAGGTGGTGACCAGCGTCGCGGCGGCGAGCGCCCCGAGCGTGGCCCAGGGGAGGCCCGCCAGGACCCGGACGGCGTCGGTCCGGGCTCCGAGGGCGGTGGTGAGGCTCGACACGGCGACGAACAGCGCGCCGAAGACGATCGCCGTCCCCGCGTAGATCGCCCCCTCGTAGACCATCGACCGGGTGACCACGCCCGGCCGCGCACCGGCCACCGTCACGACGGCGCAGTCGCGGGCGCGTTCCCGCCCGACGAGGGCGATCACGGCGAGGCCCCCGACCCAGGAGACGACGAAGACCCAGCCCAGCACGACCAGGATGTTGTCCAGCCCGGCGTTGCCCCCGGGCATGACCTTCCCCATCACCAGGAAGAGGCCGACGAACGACAGGGAGAGCGCGAAGGGCAGCACCGTGGTGACGCTCCTCGTCGCGCGGGCCCGGCACGACTGCACGGCCAGGTGCCAGGCGACGCCGCGCGAGGGGACCAGCGCCGTCCAGAGCCTCATCAGCGGGGTGAGCACCCACGGCCCCATCAGCAGCAGCAGGCAGAGGAGGAAGAGGTTCCCGGCGAACGCGAAGGCCGTCCGCTGGGCGAGCCCGCCCTCGAGTTCGAGGCCCAGGCCGGGGATCCACATCCCGACCACGCCGGCGAGCAGGCACAGGGCGAGGGCAGCGCGGGCGACGCCCGGCCGTGCCGGGGGGTCGGAGAAGTCCCGGAAGGCGCGCATCTCCGGCGTCCTGGCGGCCCGCCGGGTGACGCCCCAGCCGCCGAGCAGGCACGGAACCAGTCCGAACAGCACGCTCACGCCGACGTACCAGAACCGGAACCCGGCCGAGGCCCCGTGCAGTTCGAGACCCGTCCCCTTCCACTGAGCGAGGGCGACACCCGCGACCAGCAGGGCGAGCGGTGCGGCCAGCGCGCCGGCCACCGCGCCCAGCACCACCGTCTGCGTCCGCAGGACGAACCTGACCCGGTGGCGCGGAATCCCGAGGATCACCCACAGGGCGTGCTCGCGCCGCTGGGTCGTCAGCGTCAGGCCGACCGCGGAGGCGACGACGCCCACGGCGGCGAGCACGGTGAAGAAGACGATGTTGCCGCCGAGGGCGATCGACGCGGAGACCATCCGTGCGTCACCCGCCGCCCGCGCCGCCGAGACGGCGGTGAACATCGCGATGGCCGAGCCCGCCGAGCACGCCGCGCCGACCGTGGCGCACAGGAGCGTCCACCACCACATCGACGCCTGCAGGCGGATGTCCGACAGCACGAGCCGGATCACGACTCCTCCCCGCCCGCCTCGTCCGCCGACTGCGCCGCGAGGACGGCGTCGCCCACCGCGCGGGAGTCGCCACCGGGGATGACGGCGTGTACCCGCCCGGACCCCATCACCACGACCTGATCGGCCCGCGCGGCGGCGTGGGGGTCGTGGGTGACCATGAGCACCGTGCTCCCCTGCGCGGGAAGCGCCTGCAGCCAGTCGAGCACCACATGACCCGACTTGAGGTCGAGCGCACCCGTCGGCTCGTCGGCGAAGACGATCCGCGGCTGGTTCGCCACCACCCGGGCCACCGCGACGCGCTGGCGCTCGCCACCGGAGAGGCGGTCGGGGCGTCGCCGCGCGTGCTTGGCGATGCCGAGCCGCGCCATGGCGTCCTCGACCCGCGCCCTGGGCACCCGGCGGCCGGCGAGCCGCGCCGGCAGGGCGATGTTGTCCTCGACCGTCAGCGAGCTGACGAGGTTGTACTCCTGGAAGACGAAGCCGATGTTCTCGCTGCGGAACGCGGCCTGCTTGCGGGGGCTGAGCGAGCGGACGTCCGTCCCGAGGATCTCGACGGACCCCGCGGTCGCTCGTTCCAGCCCGGCCGTGCAGAGCAGGAGCGTCGACTTGCCCGAACCGGAGGGGCCGACGACGGCGGTCAGCCGGCCTTCGGGAATCTCCAGGTCGATGTCGTGCAGGACGCGCGTCGTCTCGCCCCGGCGGCCGGGAATGGGGAATTCCGTCCGAAGGCCGCGCAAACGAATGCACGGTACGGGAGCGGCAGTGGGAAATGGCATGAATCAAGGAAAACAGGGCCGGGCAGTGGAGTGCACGGGAGCCTGCACTGCTATCGGAGGTAGACTTGGATCTACCGCCCGACCGGTCCGAACCGTGCGAAAATGTCGATCATGGCGCAGATTCGTGTTGCCCGGAGGCTGCTGACCGAATTCGTCGCAGCGGCCGCCTTTCCGATTCTCCTGATTTCCGTTCTCGCCGCACCGGTATCGGTTCCGGTGGTGGCCGAACTGGACCGCTCCAGGGCGCAGTGGTGCGGAGTCCGGACGATGCCGCTGCGGCCCGCCGACCGCAGCTGGCCGCGGTGGGTGGCCGGCCGGCTGCGGACACGGTCGGTGTGGAGGACCGACCTGCCCGTGTTCGTCACCGCCGCGCTCCTGTCCGCGCTCTCGCTGCTGGTGGGCTTCTTCGGATTCCTCGGCGCCCTGGCGCTGGTGTTCTCCCCCGTCCTCTGGGGTTTCGGCATCGCCGCGGAAGTCGGCCCGTTCACCCCGGCCGCTCTGTGGGAAACCCTCGTGGCGGTGCCCGCGGGAATCGCCCTCGGCGCGGTCACCGTGGGCGCGCTGACCGGCGTCTCCCTGCTCCGCGACCTGCTCCTGCGGGCCTTCTCGGGGAGCCGGAACCCCGACCTGCTCGCGAAACTGGAGGAACTCCGCACCAGCCGGGCCTCGCTGACGGCGGCCTTCGAGAACGAGCGCCGGCGCATCGAGCGTGACCTGCACGACGGCGCCCAGCAGGAGCTCGTCGCCCTCGTCATGCGCCTGGGAATCCTGGAAGCCGCGGCGACGGCCACCGAGCAGGAACGGATCGTCCAACTGGCCCGCCAGGCCCAGGCCCAGGCGGAGCGCGCGCTCGAACGGCTGAGGGAGACGGTGCGCGACATCCACCCCAGCGAACTGAGCGATCTCGGCCTCGTCGCCGCCGTCCGGGAACTGGTGGCCAGATCACCGTTGCGGGTCGAACTGACCAGCACCGGTACGGACGCCTGGCTCTCCTCGCCGATCGCCGCGGCCGTGTACTTCACGGTCTCCGAGGCCCTGACGAACATCGCCAAGCACGCGGGCGTCGGGAGCGCCCGGATCGACATGCGGTGCACCGAGGGCGGCGTCCGCGTCCGGGTGGGCGACGACGGCGCCGGCGGCGCGCGGATCAGCACCGGATCCGGGCTCTCCGGGCTGCGTGAGCGGATGCGGAGCGTCGGTGGGAACCTCGAGATCACCAGCCCGCCGGGCGGCGGAACGGAGGTCGTGGCATCCGCCCCGGCCCAACCCCCGTGGTGACGGAATTCGACAGGGAAAGCGATGGGAAACCGATTGTGAGAATCATCCTGGCGGACGACAGTCTGCTGATACGCGCCGGAATCCGGGAGATCCTGGTTTCCAGTGCCCACGACGTGATCCGCGAATGCGAGGACGCCGACGAACTGGTCGCCGCTGTCGACGGCCTCGCCGCCGCCGGAGCCGCCCCCGACCTGGTGATCACGGATGTCCGCATGCCGCCCGGGAACACCGACGACGGACTCCGGGCCGCGATCGACATTCGGTCGCGGCACAAGGACCTGCCGGTCCTGGTCCTCTCCGCCTACGTCACGGGACCGTACGTGCGCGAACTCCTGAACGGCCCGGGCGCCGACGGGGCGGTCGGCTACCTGCTCAAGGAGAAGGTGGGCAGAGTGGCGGACTTCCTGCGGGCCGTCGAGACGGTCGCCGGCGGCGGAGTGGTGATCGACCCCGAGGTGGTCCGCCACGTCACCCGCGCCGACCCGCCGCGGGGCCCGCTCGCCCGGCTCACGGCCCGCGAGCAGGAGGTGCTCGCCCTCATGGCCGAAGGCCGCTCCAACGCGGAGATCGAGGCAGAACTGTTCCTCTCGGGCGCAGCCGTGGCCAAACACGTGGGGAACGTCTTCCTGAAACTCGGCATGCCCTCCGGCGAGGACAACCGCCGGGTGAAGGCCATCCTGACCTGGTTCGAATACAACTAGGACTTCAACGCCGTTGCGTCCACCGGCGGCGGCGTGCAGCAGAACGGTGCAGCTGATCCGCTCCGTGGCCGGCCCCGGCCGCCGAGCATGGTCGCCTTGATCGGGAAGTAGGTGCTCTCCACCACGTCAGATGCTCGGCGGGGAGGACCCAGCCGAGCATCTGGCCGACCGGGGAGATCCTTGCTTCAGACCTCGCCGAACTCGTCACTGCGGAGAGTGGTGACGAACGGTTCCCAGGCCTTGGCGGCAAAGATCAGGGCCGGTCCGTTCGGGTCCTTGGAATCGCGAACGGGCCTCACGTCGGGGAATCCGGGCGCCACCTCGACGCAGGTGCCCCGTTGTTGCCGTACCCGGACTTGTGCCAGCTGGCGTCGGTGCAGCGCGGATCACGTCGAGCGAAGCCACCTTGGACAGAGACTCCGTCCGGAGCTGATCGTCGTGCTGTCGGATCGGGCCGCCCCACACCGCTCGCCCCTGGCTCCCGCGCAGGAAGTCGGCGGGGTCGACTTCCTGCGCGGCGAGGCTGGCCGTCCCCTGGTTACGGGGTGAGTCGCAGGTGGATCGCGAGGACGCCGAGCTGCTCCTTCTCGGGTGGGTAGATCTCGCGGCAGGCGGTGAGGAGTTCGGCCCGGCTCATCCCCTCGGAGCCGATCGCCTCCGGGTCCTCCGTGTCGAGCATCGCGTCGAAGCTCGGGTACTCCGCGACGCCGGTGACGAGGGTGCGGCAGTGGGCGTCGCCGGATTCGAAGACGAGGGTCTGTCCCGGACGGATCCTGCGCATGCTGGGGTAGCCGACGCGCACCTCGATGGTCTTGGTGCCGGCGGCGATCAGGTCGAGGTAGGGGCGGCGGATCCGGATGACGCGTTCCTGGTCTGACATGGGGGCAGGTACTCCGCTTCTATGCCGGGGGAGGAGGGGGCGGGCGGTCAGCGCACCACGGGGATCGCCCCGGAGCGCCAGTCCGTCAGCCGCTTGCGGACGCTCGGCACCATCGCCAGCCCGTCCGTCTCGGCCGGGGTGAACCACGCGACCTCGTGGGACTCGTCGGACACCCGCAGCTCCCCGCCGACCGGGCGTCCGAGGAGGCAGACGGAGAACTCCTGGCGGACTTCGCCGTCGTCGTAGGCGAGGACGTGGCCCGGGTCGGTGTAGGTGCCGACGATCCCGGTGATCTCGACGTCGATGCCGGTCTCCTCGCGCGTCTCACGGATGCCGCACCCGGCGATCGACTCACCGATGTCCATCCGGCCGCCGGGCAGCGCCCACATCCCGTTGTCGGTGCGGCGCTGGAGGAGGACGCGTCCGGCGTCGTCGACCACGACGACGGACGCGGCCGGGACCAGCGAGTTCGCCTCGGGGGCGTTCGGGTCGTCCTCGTAGTCACGCCTGGGCATGGCCTGCCACCTCCGCCGTCGGGGCCGTCCGCATGTCATGCCCTTTCTCCCACAGTCCTCGACCCGTCAGGTGCGAGCCGCGGCCACCGCGTCCGTGTACAGCTCCGTCGTCAGGTCGTCGTCACCGATCCCGAGGCCGTTCAGGGGGTGTTCTGGTCGCATTAGGCTGCGGTTGTGACGATCAAGGCTGTGGTGTTCGACGTCGGGGAGTGCCTGGTCGACGAGACCCGGGAGTACGGTACCTGGGCCGACTGGTTGGGCGTGCCGAGGCACACGTTCGTGGCCCAGCTCGGCGCGGTGATCGCGCAGGGCCGGGACTACCGGGAGACGTTCCAGGTCTTCGCCCCCGGCTTCGACCTTTATGAGGAGCGCGAGAAGCGGGCGGCCGTCGGCCGGGCGGAGACCTTCGGTGAGGAGGACCTCTACCCGGACGTCCGGGGCGCGTTCGCTCAACTCCGCTCGGACGGGCTGTGGTTGGCGATCGCCGGAAACCAGACCGTGCGGGCCGGGGCGATCCTCCGCCGGCTGTTCACGGACGACGTCGACCTGATCGGCACCTCCGACGACTGGGGCGCGAGCAAGCCGGACCCCGCCTTCTTCGAGCGCGTCGCCGAGGCGGTGCCCGCCGAGTCGCACGAGATCCTGTACGTCGGTGACCGGCTCGACAACGACGTGCTCCCCGCCCGGGCGGCCGGGATGCGGACGGCGTTGATCCGGCGCGGCCCGTGGGGCTGGATCCAGCAGCACGACCCGGCCGCCGGGCAGTCGACGTTCCGGATCGACTCGCTGGCGGAACTCCCGGACCTGATAGCCAAGTTCAATGCTGCGGCGAGCTGAGCCGCCCCACCGAGACCATGAGGTGCGAGTGAGCAGTGAGTGGACCGTCCACGGCAGCCGTCCCGTCTACACCAGCGCGTGGGTGCGGCTCGACCTGGTCGACGTCGAGCCGCGCGGAAGGGCCCGGTACGAGCACCACCTGGTGCGCTTCGCACCGGTCGCGGCCGTCGTCGTGGTCAACGACCGGGACGAGGTGCTGATGATGTGGCGGCACCGCTTCGCGACGGGCACCTGGAGCTGGGAGATTCCCAGCGGCATCGTCGAGGACGGGGAATCCCTCGAGGCCGCAGCGGTCCGCGAGGTGTTCGAGGAGACCGGCTGGCAGGTGGACGAGGTCGAGGAACTTGCCTACGTCCAGCCCATCGGCGGTATGAGCAACGCCGAGCACCACGTGTTCCTCGCCCACGGTGCCACCTACGTCGCACCGCCGGTGGACACCCACGAGGCCGACCGGATCGAGTGGATCCCGATCTCCCGGATCCAGGGCATGATCGACCGGCGGGAGATCGTCGCAGGCGTCGCGGTCACCGGCCTGCTCCAGGTGCTCGCCCGGCGTCCCTAGGAGGGCAGGGCCAGCATCTCGCGAAGAGCAACAGCCAGATGGCGGCGGGCCGCGCACGTCGGCGTAGCCGTCCAGCGGATCCCGCCGGGCTTCGGGGCCCGCGGCCCCCGGAACGAGGTAGCTTCCCGGTGGTACCGCGGCCTCACGGACCGGGCAGGCGGACGCGAGCGCGGGAGGGCTGCTGTGCTGGAGGAACGGGAGTCGATCGGCAAGCGGGTGCGGCGGGCGCGGCTGAGGTTGGGCATGACCCAAGCCGACCTGGCCGCCGCTACCGGCAGAACCCAGGACTGGGTGTCGAAGGTCGAGAAGGGCACGATCGAGCTCGACCGAGCCGGCACCATCAACCAGATCGCGGCGGCGCTGCACTGCCACCCCAACGACCTCATCGAGAGGCCCTTCGTCGCGGCCAAGCCGTCGGAGAACCAATGGCAGGTGTCGGCCGCCGCCATCCTGAGGGAGCTTCGCCGCTACGACCTCACGCCGGTCTTCGACGGCGCGCCCCGACCGTCGGCGGAACTCTGGCGCGAGACGGAGCGCCTGCACCGGCTCCGGGACGCGGCCGCCAACGTGGCCATCCTGAAGGTGCTCCCGGACATGCTGCGCGAAGCGCGTGCGCTGGCCGAGGTGTCCACCGGCCGCGAACGCGAGGAGGCGTTCGCGGTCCACGCGATCGAGTGCAAGTTCGCGCACACCGCCGCGCACACGCTCGGCCACCCCGAGCTGATCGCCATGGCCTGCGAGCGGGCCGCCTGGTCGGCCCGGCTGTCCGGCGACCCGGTGATGGAGGCGGTCGCGGACTGGATGCGGGTGTGGGACATGTGGGCCACGGCGGACTGGGACGACGCCCTGGCACTGTCCGACAAGGCGCTTCGCCTCGTCGAGGACCGCTACCGCGCCAACGACCCCCTGGCCGTAAGGGCTTGGGGCGCCATGCACCTGCGCGCCGCCGTGTCCGCCGCCCGCGCCGGCCGGCGGACGGAGGCAGAGGACCGCATCCGGCACGCGTACGCGGCAGCCGAGTTGATGGACGGAAGCCGGGCCGAGCCCCCCTTCGACCGGCACTCGCTGACCTTCTCCAGTGGCAACGTCCAAGTCCACGCGGTGTCGGTCCAGTTGGAGATGGGCGACCACGCCAGGGCCCTGATCCTCAACGAGCGTGCCGACCCGGCGAAGGTCGCCGCCCTCCCGGCCTCCCGGCGGGGCCACCACCACATGGACCTGGCCCGCGCCTGGCTGTGGGACGGCAACCGCGACAAGGCGCTCCAGGCCCTGGAGGCGGCGGAGAAGACCGCCCCGCAACTCGTGCGCAACCACCCGATCGCCCGTGCCACCCTGCGCAAGATCGTCTACGCCGAGCGCTCGGCCACCCGCGAGAAGCTGCGCCACATGTCCGACCGCTTCCACCTGGACGGATAGGGCGGCCGGGCGGTACCAAACCCACGGCCGCACTCCCGAGCGCCGGGCAGTCTGCCGATCCGCCGTCACATCGGATGCTCGGCTGGGAGGACCCAGTCGAGCAGCTGGCCGGCCGACCAGGTGCTACGGCATGCTCCGGAAGTACTGCTGTCCGGGGAAGCCCTCGGTTCAGACGTCGCCGAACTCGCTCCTGGCTCCCGCGCAGGAAGTCGGCTCGGTCGACTTCCTGCGCGGGTGAGGCTGGCCGTCCCCTGGTTACGGGGTGAGTCGGAGGTGGATCGCGAGGACGCCGAGCTGCTCCTTCTCAGGTGGGTAGATCTCGCGGCAGGCGGTGAGGAGTTCGGTCCGGCTCATCCCCTCGGAGCCGATCGCCTCCGGGTCCTCGGTGTTGAGCATAGCGTCGAAGCTCGGGTACTCCGTGACGCCGGTGACGAGGGTGCGGCAGTGGGTGTCGCCGGATTCGAAGACGAGGGTCTGTCCCGGACGGATCCTGCGCATGCCGGGGTAGCCGACGCGCACCTCGATGGTCTTGGTGCCGGCGGCGATCAGGTCGAGGTAGGGGCGGCGGATCCGGATGACGCGTTCCTGGTCGGGCATGGGATGGTGTTCCGCTTCTATGCCGTGGAAGGGAGGGGAAAGACGGCGAGGCGCTCATGCAGTTCGCCGACGGCACCATGACGGGGGTATCGGCGGGCGAGGTAGCCGGTGAGGTCGGTGGCGCGGGCGCGTACGGAGTCGACGACGCGCTCGGAATCCAGCGCCTGGTTGCCGAGGGCTACAGCGTTGTCGGGGTCGCCGAGCTGGGCGTGGGCGAGGGCCAGATCAATGCGGGCGATGGCCTCGCGGCTGGGCGAACGGGAAGCCGCCGGGGCGGACTCGTACACGGAGAGCGCGTGTTCTGCATGGCGACGGGCATCCTCGGCCTTGCCGAGCAGGATGCAGGCGGTGGCCGGGTAGGACGTGAGGGCATAGTCGGCGAGTGGCAGTGGGTCGAGGCCGAAACGGCGGGGGATCCGGGCGGGCAGGAACTGGTGGGCGTCCTGGGCGGCGCGCAGGGAGGACACGAAGCCCTCGGGATCGCCGTCTGCGGCCGAGGCGCGGGCGGCCTGGGCGTGGAGACGGACGGCGAGGGGGTGCGTGGCGGGTGCCTGGGTCAGGCCCTGACGAGCGGCAGCCAGTGCCCGATCAGGGCGGTGCTCGTAGAGGTTGATGGAGGCGGCGGCGTCCATGGCCCATCCGCACAGCTCACCGTGGCCGGCCTGCCTGCCGTGTACGAAGGCGTCGTTGGCGAAGGCGAGGCCTGCTCGAGGGCTACCGAGGTCATGGGCCAGCCAGGCAAGGAGTTCGGAGAGCCATCCTGCGTAGGCGAGGAGTTCGCGGCCCTGCTCGTGGGTGTGCTTCGCCTTCAACAGGGCGTCCACCTTGCGGCGGTAGTCGAGCGTTTCAGCGAACACCTGTTGCGGCGGCATCACGGAGTAGGCGTCGTTGAAGTCGGTGACCGCTAGCTCCAGGTGGTCGAGTGACCCGACGCCCAGTGAGCTGGCCTCAGCCTGACGCGTGAACTCCATGGCTTCGGCAGCAGCCTGGTCGAGAACCTGGGCGGCTGAGGTCGGGGCCGCGATCGTAAGACCCGTCAGCATGAGCGCGGTTCGACGCTTCGTGGCCGCCACCTCCTCCAGTTCCGCCCCCGCATGCGTGGAGGTGGTTCCTTCTGGGAGTGTCGCACCTTCCGGGCCGTCGGCTCGGAATGCCACGGGTGTGTAGTCGGCGGCCAAGCCCAGCTGGACGGGACTGGTCTGGAAGAGGCGGCAGAGCAGGTCCTGGTACTCAGGACTCGGCGCCTTGCCGGCCTCCCAGTCCTTCCAGGACCGTTCGGTGAGTCCGATCTTGCGTAGGCGTTCCCGGTCGACCAGGTCGTGAGCTTCCTGGACCGCCTCAGTGACAGTCCAGCCCACTGCCAGTCGGAAGGCCTTGAGGCGACGGTGCCCACAGTGCGCCTCGATCTCCTTGACGATCAGATCGACCAAGTCGTACGGCACCTGTTCGGGGTTCCCGGCCTGACCGATCATCCGTTCTCTCATCCGGCGCCCGCACGCGGCTGCGTGCGGGCCACCTTGTGATGCTGCGGCGACAGTCATGGGAGACATTTCCTTGCGTGGTGATTCCTGTGCGTCTGTGCGGCGTCATGCATGTCCGGACTCATTTGCTGCTGGTTGGTCGAACCATGACCTCGTGCGATGGGTCTCTTCCTGCCGGAACCGGGCGATGGCCTCGCCCGATCGGGGCGGCGATCTCTCACTACCTGCGATCAAGCTGTAACGCCAGGCTACTGGGTGGCGCTGCATTAGGTGTACACAGCGTGATGTCGCGCCCCTTCTCGCATGTCCCCTCCCCGCTCCCTTCGAGGTCCACCATGCTCAAAGCCCGCCGGCCCCGCGCGTTCGTCGCGTGCCTCGACTCCCGCATCGAATCCACGCCTCTGGCGCGGTACTTGCTCCGGGCCTACCTCTCCGGGCTGCCCTCCGGCGACCGCTACGCCGACACGGCCGAGCTGCTCCTCGGGGAGCTGTTCGCCAATGCCGTCCAGCACTCCGACGGGCCGGACGACTGCCACATCGAGGTTCGCTTCGCCCTCGCCGGTTCCCGGCTGCGGCTGGAGGTTCACGACGCCGGTAGTGGCCGTCCGTCCCTCCGTGTCGTTACGCCGTCTGACGAGCACGGGCGTGGGATGTTCCTCGTCAACGAGCTTGCGGAGCGCTGGGGTTGCTCCTCCCGGCCGGGTGGGATCGGCAAGTTCGTGTGGGTTCTCGTCGCCCCGATCCCCTCGCCCGTCCTCGTCAACGCCTGAGAGTCCGACTGCTGATGAACCTCACGACCCTGGCGCGGCACGCCCTCTCCCGTGGCCGCACGCCCGCCGAGACGTACGCGCTCCTCGCCCGCCGTACCGGCAAGCCGCTCTCCTCCGCCCGCGCCGTGTGCCTCGCCCTCGACATCCCGCTCGCGGAGACCGGCCGCCGCCTGGACGAGTGCTACGACGCCCTGCTCTCGGACCCCCGGCCGGACTCCGAGAAGGACACCGGCGAACTCCTCGAGGCCCTCGGGGTCTTCGACGTCCCCAAGTCGCTCACCGACACCGAACTCGCCGTCGTCGACCTGTTCCTGGCCGCTGTCGACGCCATGGGCGGCATCCGCGCCGGCCACCAGCACGGCCTCACCCGCTGGTTCACCACCGGCAACCTGACCACCGCGTACCTCTCGCTCGCCGCCGCCCGGCCCATGCCTCGCACCGGCGATCCCGTCCGCTACTGGTCCACCCTCGTCGCCGCCGGCGAACTCCTCACCACCACCGCCCACTCCGAGATCCGCGTCAAGTACGCCCTCGCGCACTGCCGCACCCAAGCCACCCGCGCCTGACTCCCGCGCAGAGCAGCCGGATCGGCCGAGCGCGTCCGCTGCCGCAGGCCTGCGAGCAGGGCGAAGGGTAGCTCCGGGCGGAGTCGGCAGAGGACACGAGGGCGCGAGGACAGGCTGAAGGCGGGTGCCGCCGTGGTCGGCGGCACCCGCGGGGATGGTGGTGCGGGCCCTGATCAGGCCTTGACGAGGACGTAGGTGCCGGTGCCGTCGGCCTTGCCCATGCTGTACTGGCGCAGGGGCTGGCCGTCGGCGTTGCGGTCGTGGCCGACCATGTGGCCGGTGTACTTGTTCTGGACGCCGATCTTGTCGCTGCCCGGGACGTCGCGGTAGAAGTAGAACCGCTGCAGGTCGTCGACCTTGCAGTCGGCCTGCTGCAGGATGGTGCCCTCGGTGGCGGCGGTCGCCTCCGGGACGGCCAGGCACTTGTTGGTCGAGCGGTTGATCAGGATCTGCTCCGCGATGCCGTTCGCCGTCGGGCCGCTGCACAGCTGCCACTGGTCCTGGCCCTGCGGCCAGCCCTGGGCGGCGGGCCGCAGCTGGATGTTGTTGCTGCCCCAGTCCAGGAAGCCGGGTGCGGACCAGAACAGCGCGCGGTCGGGTGTGGCGAGCTTGTAGTTGGCCGCGTCGCAGGTGAAGCCGGGCGGCGCGGTGGTGCCGGGGAATCCGGGCCAGTCCTGCTTGACTCCCGAAGCCTTGGCCGGAGCGGCCGGAGCGGCCGCGTCGGTGCGGAGCGGGGCGGTGCAGCCCAGGATGTCCTGCGCCCGGCGCATGATGCTGTTCGCCGGTACGGCGTCCTCGCAGCGCACCGCGCCCTCTTCCAGGGTGGTGAAGGTGGTGTAGCTGCCCCCGCCCGGGCCCTCGACCCACTTGGTGGCGTACGTGCCGTTGCCCGTGTCGACGCGGTTGCAGTTCAGGCTGCCGTACTGGCCGGTGACCTTCCGCGTTCCCTCGTACAGGGCGTAGTAGCCGGGCTTCTGGAAGTTCCAGGTGATCGACTTCGACTCGGTGCTGGTCGTGGAGGACTCCAGTTTGACGCTCAGCTTCGCGCTCGCCTCGACCTTGGCGAGGGTCGCGATCTCGAAGTTGCCCGTGATGGAGGCGTCGAGGCCGACCGAGACCGTCACCACCGACTGGGTGGTGGCCGTCACCGTCTGGGAGCCCGTCGCGCCGTCGGTGACGTACCAGCCCTTGAAGTGGGTGATCGTCGGGACGACCTGGAGGGACTTGATGAACGGGTAGCGCTTGCCGAGGTCCGCGGCCGTACAGGTGTCGCCGAGCGCGGGGTCTCCGGCCGTGGCGGCGGCCGTCCCCGCCGGTGCGCAGGCGCCCGGGGCCGGAGGGATATCCGGTCACCCCGGCCTGGCCGATGTCCTCCCCTCCGCGCACCACGACGGCCCGGCACCCCGCGCTGCGGCGGGGTGCCGGGCCGAGGGGACGCCGGACGCCCCGCGCTACCCCCGGCCGCTGCTGCGGGTGCGGCGGGTGAGGGAGTCGAGGACGACGGCGGCCAGCAGCACGGCGCCGGTGATCATGTACTGGATGGCCTGGGCGGCGTGGACCATGTCCAGCCCGGTGGTGATGGACTGGATGACCAGGATGCCCAGCAGCGCCGACCAGGTCTTGCCGCGGCCGCCGAACAGGCTGGTGCCGCCGATGACGGCCGCCGCGATCGCGCTCATCAGGACGTTGCCGCCGCCGAGTTGCTTGTCGGCGGAGCCCTGCTGGGAGGCGTAGAAGAGGCCGCCGAGGCCGGCCAGGAACGCGGAGAGGACGAACACGGAGATCCGGACCCGGGCGACGTTGACGCCCGCGCGCCGGGCCGCCTCGACGCCGCCGCCGACCGCGAAGACCTGCCGCCCGTAGCGGGTGCGGCGCAGCACGAAGTCGGTGGCGAGGACGGCGCCGAGCAGCACGACAAGGGACAGCGGCAGGCCGCGGTCCTGGTTGAGGGCGTAGGCGGTGGCCAGGGTGAGGACGGCCAGGGCGCCGGCCCGGATCGCGCTGTCGGAGGCCGGCGCGGCGGTGAGGCCGGCGGCGCGGCGGCGGCGGGCGGTGTGCAGGCGGGCGGCCAGGTAGAGGACGGGGGCGAGGAGTGCCAGGCCCCAGGCGTAGGCGATGTCGCCGTCGCCGAGGAAGGTGGTGTCCAGGCTCGCGACGACGCCGTCGTGGCGGTTGTTGACGGTGCCGGCGTCGCCGAGCACGTACTCCTGCAGGCCGCTCCAGGCGAGCATCCCGGCGAGGGTGACCACGAAGGCGGGTACCCCGACGCGGGCGAAGAACAGGCCGTGTAGGAGCCCCATGACGCAGGCCGCGCCGAGGGCGGCGGCGATGGCGAGCCACTCGTTCCAGCCCTGGCGCACGGCGAGCACCGCCGCGATCGCGGCGCTCGCGCCGGCCACCGAGCCGAGGGAGAGGTCGATCTCGCCGAGGATCAGCACGAACACGACGCCGACCGCGATCAGGCCGGGGCCGGCGATGAAGCGGGTGATGTTGGTGAGGTTGTCGGCCTGCAGGAAGTGGTGGGTGACGGACTGGAAGACGATCGCGATGACGACCAGGCCGACGACGACCGGCAGCGAGCCGAGCTCGCCGGAGCCCAGGCGGCGCCGGGCGGCCTGAGCGAGTCCCGCCCAGCCCTGCGCGGGCGGATGGAGCCGCGGATCGGCGGGCGAGGGGGTGGCGGGTGCGTCGGGGGTGCTCATACGGCCTCGGCCTCCTCGGCCTGCTCGGTGCGGCGGGCCCGGCGGCGGGCGTGGGCGTTGTCGGTGGCGCCGGTGATCGCGGCGACGATCTGCTCCTGGGTGGTGCCGGCCACCGGGAAGACCCCGTTGTTGCGGCCCAGGCGCAGCACGGCGACGGTGTCGGCCACCGCCCGTACGTCGGCCATGTTGTGGCTGACCAGCACGACCGCCAGGCCGCGCTCGCGCAGCCGCTCCACCAGGTCGAGGACCTGGGCGGTCTGTTCGACGCCGAGGGCCGCGGTGGGCTCGTCCAGCACCACCAGGGCCGGCTCGCCGACCAGGGCGCGGGCGATGGCCACCACCTGGCGCTGCCCGCCGGACAGCGCGGCCACCGGGGCGCGCACGTCGGGGATGCGGATGGCGAGGGTGTCCAGGAGGCGGCGGGCGTGCTGCTCCATGGCGACCTCGTCGAGCAGGGCGGGGCCGAGCAGGGCGCGGCGGCGCTTCTCGCGGCCGAGGAAGAGGTTGGCGATGACGTCGAGGTTGTCGCACAGCGCGAGGTCCTGGTAGACGGTCGCGATGCCGAGGGCGGCGGCGTCCTGGGGGCGGGCCAGGCGGACCGGCTCGCCCTGCCAGGTGAGGGTGCCCTCGTCCACGGGGTGGACGCCGGCGATGGTCTTGACGAGGGTGGACTTGCCGGCGCCGTTGTCGCCGACGAGGGCGAGCACCTCGCCGGCGTGGACGTCGAGGTCGACGTCGGTGAGGGCCTGGACGGCACCGAAGCGCTTGGAGACCGAGCGCAGCTGCAGGACGGGTGCGCCTGTCACGGGAACCACCTTGGGGGAGGGGCTACTTGAAGACCTGGTCGAAGGGTTCTGGTGCGGGCTGGGCTACTTGAGCCCGGCGGCGACGCACGCGGCGGCGTAGTCGGCGGTGCAGATGTCGGAGGCCTTGTAGGTGCCGTCGGCCAGGACGGTGGAGGCGATGGTGTCCTTGGTGACGATCTTGGCGTCCAGCAGTTTGGTCGGGATGTTCTTGGCGGTGGCGCTGTCGACGCTCGCGGTGGCGATGGTCTTCACGTCCTTGCCCTGCAGCAGGGCGACGGCCAGTTCGGCGGCGGCCTCGGCCTGCGGGCGGTAGGCCTTGTAGATGGTGTACGCCTGGTCGCCGGCCACGATGCGCTGGATGGCGTCCAGGGAGGCGTCCTGGCCGCCGACGGGGACCTTGATGCCGGCGCCCTTGAGCTGGGTGATGATGGCGGCGGCCATGCCGTCGTTGGCGGAGTAGACGGCCTGGAAGCCGTTCTTGCCGAACTCGGTGACGGCGGCGGAGATCTTCTGTCCGGCGACGACGGGGTCCCACTGCCCGGACTGCTCGTAGACGACCTTCTTGACCTTGCCGTCGAGGACCTTGTGCGCGCCGGTCTTGAAGTCCGCGGCGTTCGGGTCGGCCTCGTCGCCGTCGATCATGACGATGTCGGCGTCGGCGGCCTGCGCGCCGAGCGCGTCCAGCAGGGCCCGGCCCTGGAGTTCGCCGACCTTCTCGTTGTCGAAGGAGGTGTACGCGGCGATCGGGCCGGCGGCCAGGCGGTCGTAGGCGATGACCTTGACGCCCTTGGCGGCGGCCTCCTGGACCCAGTCCTGGGTGGACTTGGCGTTGTACGGGTCCAGGACGATCACCTTGACGCCCTGGGCGAGCAGGGTGTCGAACTGCTGCTTCTGCTTGGCGGCGCTGCCCTCGGCGTTGTTGTACAGCACCTTGCACTGCGCGCACAGGGCCTTGACCTTGGCCTCGATGTACGGGCGGTCGAAGGACTCGTAGCGCACGGAGGAGGCGTTCTCGGGCAGCAGCAGGCCGATGGCGTTCGGGTCGCCGGCGGCGGAGGAGGAGTCGCTCTTGGCGCCGGCGGCCTTGCCGCAGGCGGCGGTCATGGACAGGGTCAGGACGAGGCCCACGGCGGAGACGAGGGCGCGGCGCAGTGCGGCGTTCATCGGATACCTCTCCCTGGGGGTCGCCGCGGCTTCGCGGCGGGGTGGGGGGAGTTAAACCTGGGCGCGTACATGACGTCAATAAGTAAAACCAGACTGCCGGGAATCCACCACTACTCGTTATGTTCGTGAACACGCCTCAGGGGGCACGACGCGCGACAGCGGCAGTGCCCGCCGCTCCCCTCGCGCGGCGGGCACTGCCCGATGGAAACTGAATGACCGTCAGGGGCGGTCGAGGGTGATCGAGTTGATCGGCCCCAGGTCGTAGTAGACGCCCTTCGGCGAGGAGAGGTCGTAGACGCAGTCGGCGCCGCCCGAACCGCGGCACAGGCGGGCGTGCGCGCCGCCGGTCTGGTTGTTGAGCACCCAGTGGTGGCCGTACTGGCCGCTCAGGTTGTGCGCGCCGTAGCTCCAGTAGACGTCGCTGGGGCTGACCGCCGGGTCCTGGTCCTGCGGGTAGACGCAGACCGCGCCCGACGGGCAGCCCGCCCACGCCCCGTCCGCGGCGCCGGCGCCGCCGGCCTCCACGGTGGTCAGGGCGGCGGCGGCCAGGGCCAGGGCGGCGACGGTACGGGTGATCCTGCGCATGGGTGGTTCTCCCTTGGCTGGTACGAGGACGGACGACCGTTGCGTCCGGTGCCCGTCAGCCTAGGAATCCGGTGCCCGCGGCGGTCCCTGACATCTGACAGGGGCGCGCCTCCTTGCCCCCGCCGTCGGATTCGGAGCCGCAGTCGGAACCGGGGCCCGCCACGGAGCTACGGCAGCGGGAGCGAGGCCGCCCCGGCGACCAGCGCCGGCAGCTCCCGCATGTCCGCGAAGGTCCGGGTGCCGGGCCCCGCCAGCCACGCCTCGGGCGTCAGGCCGCCGTGGAAGCCGAGCGACCGCATCCCCGCCGCCCGCGCCGCGGCCACCCCGTACTTGCTGTCCTCGACCACCAGGCACGCCGCCGGCTCGACGCCCATCGTGGCGGCCGCGTGCAGGAACAGGTCCGGGGCGGGCTTGCCGCGCTCCACGTCCTCGGAGCTGAAGACCCGCCCGGCGAAACGCGGCAGCAGCCCGGTCCGCCCGAGCGTGGAGCGCAGCCGCGCATGGCTGCTGGAGGACGCCACGCAGTCCGCCACCCCGGCCCGCTCCAGGGCCGCCAGCGCCTCCACCACCCCCTCCACGGGGGCGAGTTCGGCGGCGAACACCTCGTCGTACAGGTGCTGGAAGCGCTTGTCCCAGCCCGGCTCCAGCGGCACGCTCGCGTGCGCCTCGATCTCGGCGGTCATGAACGCGTGCGAACGGCCCAGGAACCGCTCGACGATCTCCTCCTGCGACAGCGGCCACCCCACCTCCGCGAGCACCCGCTCGTCCACCCGCACGGCCAGCCGCTCACTGTCGAGCAGCACACCGTCGCAGTCGAAGACCACCAGCTCCACGGGAAGGGACATGCCGCCACCCTACGGGGCGCCCGCGGCGGGGCGGCGGGCGCGTCCGCAGCCGGGGCGCCGGGGGCCCGGCGGGCTCAGTGCGGGTGGCCCAGGTACGGGAAGGCGGGCAGCAGGTCGGTGTGCGGGCCGATGTGGTCGCCGGGCACCTTGCCGTCGGTGAGCATCGTCAGCCGCGCCGAGGTGACGTCGTCGCTCAGCGTGCGACCGTTCGGGTAGCCGGCCGGGCGGGCGCGGTCGTAGCGCAGGATGTCCGGCAGGACGATCCGCAGCTGGGCCTCGGCCGCGTCCGTGGTGTACCCGCCGAAGTGCTGCAGCTTCGCCGTCCACGGCTCCCGGTAGTTCTCCCAGTCGTCCACCGGATCCCCGGCGTTGTACGCCTCCTTGGCGTCCTCCTCGTTGAAGTACGCCGTCAGCGACGGGTGCGCACCGCGGTCCACCGACACCAGGTGCCCGTCCTTGCGCACGCTCACCCGCGCCCACACCCCGATCTCCGGCGCCGGCCCGAACCGCGCGTCCGGCGCCTCCAGCACGATCCCGAACACGTTCTTGTCCGCGCCCCAGTCCACCCCCGTCCACTGGAAGTCCTTCACGATCCCGTCCAGGTCCGCGAAGAACGGGTCGCTGCGCAGCCCCGCGCTGACCCGGTGCGCCCCCGCCTCCACCACCGCGGGCGTGCCCGTGAAGCTCACCGGCGCGTCCGCCACCAGCACCTCGCCGACCGCCTCCAGCCCGCGCGCCCCCTCGCCGGCGGCCCGCCGCACCGTCATGGTCTGCGCCCCGTCCCGCGGCTCGGAGAAGGTGAAGCTGTACGCGAGGTCGGCCCGCCGGTCCCCGTCGGTGTCGATGTCGATCCGGTACACCGCCTGCGGGTGGAAGGCCTGCCCGCCGGACGGCGCGACCGGGTTGACGTTCATGATCAGCACCGTCCGGCCCGGCTCCGGCGCGGCGAAGGCGAACAGGTCGGTCAGGTCCAGGCGCGCGTCACCCTCGGGTGAGCGCAGGTTCGGTCCGCTGAGGTGGTGCGACAAGACGGCCTCCGAGGTCGGGCGGGCTGCGCGGGGACACCCCCCGACCCCCTCGGCCATTGCTAGCACGCCCGCCCGCCCCCGGCCCGCCCCGCTGCGCCACCCGGGCGGGCGCGGGCGGGGGCGCGGCCCGGTGGCGGCGGGCGGGGCGTCAGCTCGCGGGCAGCCGCGCGGTGAAGGGGTCCGCCCCGGTCCTGGCGTCCGGGGCGCCGTAGCCGAAGAGCCAGGTGGTGCCGTCCGGGCCGGTGGTGAACACGCCCGGTTGGGTGAAGGCGAACGGGGCGGGGGCCACCGCCCAGGAGGACCCGGTCCACCGCTGGACGGGGGAGTCTCCGCCGTAGCCCACGCCCCAGACCTCCGTGCCGCGCAGGGACAGCCCGAGGAAGTAGTGCGGGTCGGTGGCCGGCGGCGTGCGGGTGCCGTTCCAGGCGGTGCCGTCCCAGCGGGTGGCGAAGGCGTTCCGGAGGCCGGACTGGCTGTACCGGCCGGTGCCGCCGGCCAGCCACACCTCGGAGGGGCCCGCGACCAGCAGGTCGAGCACCCGCACGTCGAGGTTCGGGTACGACGGCGCGGCCACCTGGGACCAGGCGCTGCCGTCCCAGTGCACGACGAACGGCCGGTACAGCGCGCCGGAGGACGCCTGGTAGTCGCCGGCCGCCCAGACGTCGCCGGGCCCGGCGACCCGCACCGCGGTGAGCTGGGAGGTGCCGGGCGGCAGCGGGAGGGCGGCGCCCTCCCAGGACGAGCCGTTCCACCGCGCGGCGGCAGCGGACGAGCCGGCCCGGCCCACCGCCCAGACGGCGCTCCCGGCCCCGGCCACGGCGAAGCCGGAGAACGCGCCGCCGGCGGTGCCGGGCACCGTGCTCCGGCTCCAGCCCTGCCCGTCCCAGTGGACGGCCAGCCCGCTGTCGCCCACGGCCCACACGTCGGCCGGGCCGGCCGCGGTGGCGGCGTACAGCCGGCCGCTGGCCCCGGTGACCGCGCCCTCGACCTCCGTCCACCGGGCTCCGTCCCAGCTCCACACCGCGGGCACGTCGTACGGGACCGGCCCCCAGAAGGCGACCTGGTACCCGACGGCGAAGCCGGCCGCGGCGCCGGTCATCGCCAGGCCGCTGACGCCGAAGTCGTTCCGCAGCGGGAACGGCGTCACCTGCCACTGCGGCGTCGCCTGTTCCCGCGGTGCCGACCGCTCCCGGGCGGTGGCCGCCGCCGCCCCGGTGGGCGCCGCCGCGCCCCACGCGAGGGCGGGAACGGCGGCCGCGGCGGTCCGCAGCACGGACCTGCGGCTGATGCTCATGCCTCGTCTCCTCTTCCTGTCCCGTCGTCCTGTCCCGGCCGTGCGCTCTCGCCGGCTCACCGGCCATGCTGTCCGGGCGCGCTGACACCGTGCTGACCGACCGACCGGCCCGCGCCGTCCGGACGCCGGGGGGTCACGCCCGCAGGCGGCCCGCCTCGTGGACCAGCGGCGGCGCCACCGCGTCCGCGGCGCGCTCGAACAGGGCGCCGCTGCGGCTGCCGGCCGCGGTGCGCACCCAACGCCAGCCCCGTGCGCGGTAGTAGGCGTGCAGGGCGGCGTTGTCGCTCCACACGTTCGCCCGCAGCAGGGCGGCGCCCGCCCGCGCGGCCCGCCAGGAGGCCCAGTCGCCCAGGCGGGTGCCGATGCCGTGCCCGGCGTACCGGCGGTCCACCGTGAAGGAGCTCACGTAGCGGGCCGGGAGGGCGAGTTCCTCGCCGGTCCACAGCCGGGGGCTGCCGGTGGGGCGCAGCGTGAGGGTGGCGACGGCCTCGCCGTGCGGCGACAGCGCGGCGACCACGGTCAGGCCGAGGGCGATCAGCGCCAGGCCGCGCTGGGCGTCGTACGGGTCCGACCACTGGGCCGAGCCGTGCTCCAGGGCGATCCACGCGGCGGCCTCCGCGCGCAGGGCGGCCAGCCGGGGCAGGTCGGCGGGCACCGCGGTGCGGACGTACAGCGGGTCGGACCGCGGGTCGGACCGCGGGTCGGGGCGCGGGTTCACCACGGCGCGCAGGGGGCGGCGGCGGAGGGACCCGCGGAGGCGGAGGGGACGGCGGCGGGGCCGGAAGGCCCGGGCAGGCCGTACGGTTCGAGGGGTTCGAGGACGAAGCCCGCGCGCAGCGCGTCCAGCAGCTTGCGTCCTGGCGCGGTGAGCGCGGTGCCGTCGGGGGTGGTCAGCGGATGCCGGGCGACGATCCGGGCGAGCGGCACACCCGGGTGCAACACCATGCCGGGGGAGGGGAGTTGCAGCAGCACGCAGTCGTCGGGCCCGCACTCCAGCAGGCCGAACCCGGCACCGCAGTACCGCAGCCGCCCGTCCTTGAGCCGGTGCAGGCCGCCGGCGGGCGCCGCCGCCACCCGCACCGGGGCGCCGGTGTGCCGCACCACCAGCTGCACGGCGCCCGCCGCGTCCGTACGCGGCTCGCCGCCGGTGGCGTGGCCGTAGAGCTCCAGCACGTGCCGCAGTGCGGACGGCAGCGCGCGCTCGGCCAACTCCAGCTCGCCCAGCAGCCAGGTCGAGCCCTGCATACGGCAGTTGAGCTCCAGCAGCAGCGGACGCTCGCCGTCCAGGACGAAGTCGGCACCGAACAGGCCCCGGTAGCCGAGCGCGGCCAGCGCCTCGCCGACGCGCCGCGCCGCGGCGGCGGCCCGGGCCAGGGCGAGCGGCGCCAGCAGGGCGGGGGCCGCGAAGTCGCAGCCGGAGTAGGCGCCGAAGGGCGCGCCGACACCCTCGATACGGGTCAGCTGGACGGACGGGCGCAGCACCCGCACCGTGCTGTCCGCCGACACCAGCACGTGCACGTTGAGCGCGACGCCCTCGACGTAGCCGCTCACCAGCCAGGGCCCGCCGCCGACTTGGCGGATCGGCTGCAGGTCCGCCTCGTCGACGACCAGGTGGGTGCCCTTGCCGCTGGAGCCCACCGGCGTCTGCACCACGTAGGGGGAGCCGAAGCGGCGGCGCAGCTCCCGGTGGTCGAGCGCCGGGACCACCGCGTCCGCCGGGGTCGCGGCCCCCACCGACCGCAGCCACGCGCGCTGCGCCCGCTTGTCGCTCAGCATCGGCAGGGCCACGTGCGAGGGCGGCTCCAGCAGGCGGGTGCCGAGCACGCCGAGTGCCGTGCGCCACTCGGGTTTCATCGCCGAGTAGGGCAGCAGCGCCAGTTCCCGGCCCCGCCAGCCGCCACCCGCCGCGCCCGCGCCCCCGGCCTCGTCCAGGGTGCTGGCGAGCGCGCGGAGCACCGTGTGGACCCCGGCCCCCGCCGGGGTGTGGTCGCGCACCCCCCGCTCCGGTTCCAGCGCGTGGAAGGAGGCCCCGAACTCGCCCGCCCAGCCCGTGTCCGGGCCCTCCACGCTCACCACCGCGGACAGGCAGCCGGTGCGCAGCAGCGGCAGCACGTTCAGGGGACGGGCACAGCACGACAGTCCGGGCAGGGCCCGCAGCCGGGCCACCGCTTCGTCACAGGATGTGATCACCCACGCGATTATGGAGAGCCCGGGACGGCGCTCGCCGCCACCGCACGCCCCGCCCCGCCCCGCACGAGGCACGCCCCGCCCCCGCCCTCACCCGAACGAAGGAGCCCCCCGTGTTGACGGCCCGTCGGGCCCGCTGTCGGCACCCGGCAGTACCGTGCACGAATGAACAGCAGCACCGCCCCCGACCCGAACCGCCCCGCCGAACACGCCGCCACCCGCACCGCCGCACCCACCTGGCGGGTCACCGAGACCGCCGGCCTGGAGACCTCCTGGATCGACCTCGGCCCCACCTCCCTGACCGCCCACGGCCGCGCCGCCGCCGCCGAGCCCGCCCCGTACTGGCTCGACTACCGGCTCGACACCGGCGACGGCTTCACCACCCGCCGCATGCACGTCACCGCCCGCACCCCCGACACCACCCGCACCCTCGACCTGCGCCGCGACGAGACCACCGGCCACTGGACCGTCGACGGCACCCCCCGACCCGATCTCGACGGCGCCCTCGACTGCGACCTCGGCCTGTCCCCGCTCACCAACACCCCGCCCGTGCTGCGCCACGGCCTCCACCTGGGCCCCGGCGAGCACCACTTCCTGATGGCCTGGATCCGCGTGCCCGAGCTGGTCGTCGTGCCCTCCCGCCAGACCTACACCCACCTGCGCCGCCACGAGGACGGCCGCGCCACCGTCCGCTACGCCTCCGGCGACTACCGGGCGGACCTGCTGCTGGACGCGGACGGCCTGGTCGCCGAGTACCCGGGCCTGGCCCACCGCATCGCCTGACGGGCCCGGGCCCGGGGCCTGAGGCCCGGGGGGTGTTCAGACCGCGGTGCGCCCGCCGTCCACCGGCAGGAGGGCGCCGTGGACGAAGCCCGCCGCGTCGCCGGCCAGGAAGACGACCGCGGCGGCGATCTCCTCGGCCTCGGCGGGCCGGCCCGCCGGCGCCTCGGCCGCCATGTCGCTGAGGCCCTCGCCCATGACCGCCGTGCCCTCGGTACGGGTGGGCCCCGCGCCGACGGCGTTGACCCGCACGCCGCGCGGCCCGTACTCGGCGGCCCAGGTGCGGGTCAGCAGGTTGACCGCCGCCTTGCTGGAGCCGTACAGGGACATGCCCGGCGCGCCGTGCGAGGCGGCCTGGGTGCTGATGTTGACGATCGCCCCGGCGCCGCGCGCGGCCATCGCCGGGGCCAGCTCGGCCACCAGGAAGTAGGGCGCCCGCACGTTGAGCGCGTAGACGGCGTCGAACTCCTCCTCGGTCGTCCCCTCGGTCGGCCCGAACGGGTAGACGCCGGCGTTGTTGACCAGGATGTCCACCCGGCCGCCGCCCAGCGCGGTGGCCGTCCGGGCGAGGCGCCGCACCGCGGCGACGTCGCGCAGCTCGGCGGCGACGAAGTCGGCCCTGCCGCCGCCCGCCCGGATCGCGGCCACCACCGCCTCGCCGCGTGCCGCGTCCCGGCCCGCGACCAGCACGTGCGCGCCCTGCTCGGCCAGCGCGGTCGCGGTGGCCGCGCCGATGCCGCTCGTCGCGCCGGTCACCAGCGCGACCCTGCCCGCGAGGGAGGAGGAGATCATGACCACGGCCCTTCGGAGAACGGGGTGCTTCGCAGCGGGGGCGGGCGCGCGCTCGGCGCCCGCCCCTCCAGCGAACCACGCCCGGCCGCGCGGCGCCCCGTCGTCCAGGCGGCGCGGTACGGGCGGACGCACCCGCCGCCCCACGGGAGCCCGCCCGCCGTCCGGGTGCCCCGGCCCCGGATTCCCCGGCCCCGGGGCTCAGGTGCCGTGGGCGTGCGGGAAGACGTCCACCGCCTCGGCGGCGATCTCCCGCACGTCCGCGTCCGGCCGGTGCTCCAGCGGCCCGGTCAGCGGGGCGAGGAGGTGCCCGGCGGCGCGGTCGGGGCCGCGGGGGCGGGCCGGGGCGGGCCGTTCCGACCATCCCCGTGAAGGCCTCACGCGTACGAGTGAACGAGCTGGACCGGACGCCTTTCGACCACGTACAACTGCGCCCACAGGGCCTCCCGTTGAGCGATCCGCCACCCTCCGGCCCTGCCGCCCCACGCACCCCGAGGAGGGCCCGATGGCCGCCGAGATCACCTACGAGGAACTCGCCACCCTGGTCAGGACCCGCGCCGGCGTCCAGGTCACCGCCGAGGAACTCGCCGAACCGGGCCGCATGTTCCTCGACCTCGGCGTCGACTCGCTCGGCGTGCTGGGCGTCCTCGCCGACGTGGAGAACCGTTACGGCGTCTCCGTCGACAGCGCGGAGCTGCTCGGGCGTCCCGTCGCCGAGTTCCTCAAGGACGTCAACGCCCAGGTGGCGTCCGGCTCCTGAACGACCCGGAGACGGACGCGTCCGACCCCGTGCGCGTGCCTCAGATCGCGAGCGGGTCCGCGCACACCGCCAGGTCGTGGACCGTCGCCGCGAAGCGGGGTGCCACCGCGCCGGGGCCGAGGACGTCACGGGCCGCCGTCAGCAGCGCGTTGCGCAGCCGCCCGTGCGCGGCGAGGTAGCCGAGCTGGGTGAGCGCCGCCGACTGCAGCGCCCGCGCCCGCCGCTCCACCGGCGCCGGGACGGCCGACGGGATCGCGCAGGCGCCGACCACCGGGTCCAGCAGCAGCACCGCCCGCGCGTAGTCCGGCACCGCGCCCCCGCCACCACCGCCCCCGCCGTCGTACGCGCGCTGCGCCGCGTCCACCGCCCGCCGCGCGCCGTCCTGTTCGGAGCCGTACCGTTCCGTGCCGTCCCGGTGCGCGCCGTCCGCGGCCGCGAGCTGCGCCCGGGCGGTGACGGCCGGCCGGGCGGCGCCCAGGGCGGTGCCGGTCAGGCGCGCCCACACCTCGCGCACGGTGCGGGAGGGGGTGTCCAGGTGGCCGGGGGCGGCGAGCAGCGGGGCGACGGCGCCGGCGTCGGGCAGGGCGCCGGCGGCGGCGCGGTGGGCGGCCAGCCACGCGGACACGTACGGGGCGCCCCACACCGGGTGCCCGTAGGCGCCGAGTCCGACCTCGGCCGGGGTGCCGAAGGCGGCGGCGGTGGCGTCCAGCAGTTCGGCGCGGGCCGGGCCGGGGGCGCCGAGCAGTCCGGCGCCGGCCAGGTACACGGCGCGCTGCGCGGGCAGGTAGAGGTTCAGTTCGGCGGGGGAGGCGTGCCCGCCCGCGGGCCGCAGGACCATCCGCACCCCGGCGGCCTCGACCGCGTACAGGCCCTCCTGCCAGGGGATCCCGGTCCAGGCGGGCCAGTGGGCCCGGGGCGTCGGGGCGGACAGCGGGCCGCCGACGGTGTCGGTGGGGGCGAGGAAGTCCGGCCGGCCGGTGGAGACGGTGCGGCCGAGGTCGGAGCCGGCCAGGGCGAGCGGGCCGATGCCGAGCCGGGTGCCGTAGGCGTAGTCGACCAGGCGGGCCTGCCGGGCGCCCTCGGTGACCTGGCGCAGCACCGCGTCGGCGAGGAACCCGTCGGGCGCGTACACCGCGAGGTCGGCGGGCGGTCCGGCGGGCGGGCCGGTGCGGGATCCGGTGAACAGCCCGCGCACGCCGCCGAAGTGGTCCACCCCGCTCTGGGTGTGGACCACGGCCCGCACCGGGCGGGTGTCCCCGGTGGTGGAGCGGTACAGGGCCAGGGCGGCGCGGGCCGTCTCGTACGAGCCGAGCGGGTCGATCACCAGCAGGGCGCGGGGGCCGGTGACGACGGTCAGGTTGGCGAGGTCGAAGCCGCGCACCTGGTAGAGGCCGTCGGCGACCCGGAACAGGCCCGAGGGGAGGGCGAGTAGGCCCTGGCGGCGCAGCGGCGCCGCCACCGGGGAGTCGGCGTCGGCGGGGGTGTCGGAGGTGTGGAAGTCGAAGGCGTGGAAGTGCCAGACCGCCTCCTCGCCGTCCAGGGACGGCAGGGCCCGGTAGGGCGGGGTGGCGAGCAGGCCGCGTTGGGCGTTCTCGAAGTCGGCCGGGGCGTCGGGGAGTTCCTTGGCGCCGGCCAGGTTCCGTCGCGTGACGTACGCGGTCGGCTCCATGGGCACGAAGGTGTCGGCCACGGGCTTGCCCTCCTCAAGGCGTGACGGTCTCCGCGCGCTGCCCCGCGCGCGGAGACCGCCGACACTAGGGGTGACGGGCCGTATACACAACGGCAGGGGTGTGTGGAATGCGTGCGGGGTCGCGGCCGGTGCCGGGCTGCGGGGGTCCATCACCCGTTCGGGTGGCCGCGTGGCGGCTTCCGGTGCGGGCGGCGGGCGCGTGGGTAGCGTCGGGCCATGATCGCGGACTCGTCAACCGTCCTGACGTGTCGACGATTTGACTTATTGTCACATCAGTTAAGAGGCATCGTCGCATGGCAGAGAAGCGCCTGAAGTCCTGGGGCAACAACCGCTCCGGCCAGCTCGGGGACGGCACCTGGGCCGACCTCCGCACCACGGCCACCACCGTCCTCGGGCTCACCAGCACCGAGGTGGTGAAGATCGCCGCCGGCGGCGCCGGTGCGAGCCTCGGGTACGGGCTGGCCCTGCTGACGGACCGTACGGTGCAGTCCTGGGGCGTCAACGGCTCGGGCCAGCTCGGCGACGGCACCGTGTTCAGCCACAACGCCCCCGGCCAGGTGGTCGACGTCTCCGACGCCACCGACATCGCGGCCGGCGGCGCGCACAGCCTCGCCCTGCTCGCCGACGGCACCGTGGTGGCCTGGGGACAGAACACCCACGGCCAGCTCGGCAACGGGACGAACTCCGACAGCGGCGTCCCGGTCCGGGTCGAGGGCCTGCACAAGGTCGTCGCCATCGCCGCCGGCCTCCACCACAGCCTGGCGCTGCGCGAGGACGGCACCGTGTGGGCCTGGGGATACAACGGCAACGGCCAGCTGGGCGACGGGACTTCGTCGAGTCGCGGCCTCCCGGCGCCGGTCAGCGGCCTGACCGGCGTGAGCCGGATCGCCGCCGGGGCCGGCCACAACCTCGTCCTGGTCGGCAAGCCGGGCGCCGGCGCCTCGGTGAAGGCCTGGGGCTACAACGCCACCGGCCAGCTCGGCGACAACACCACCATCAACCGCTTCACCCCGGTCGCCACCCGGCCGACCTGGTCGGGCGGCGTCTCGCAGATCGCGGCCGGCTGCAATCACAGCATGGCCGTGGTCGACGACGACAGCCGCCTCAAGGCCTGGGGCCAGAACACCGCGGGCCAACTCGGCGACGGCACCACCGTCTTCCGCGTCCTGCCCGTCACCGTCCCCGGCCTGACGGACGTCCGCCTGGTGGCCGCCGGCCGGGAGCACACCGTGGCGCTGTCGGGCACCAGCACCGTGCACTCCTGGGGCAGCAACGGCTCCGGCCAGCTCGGCGACGGCACCACCACCGACAGCAGCACCCCGGTGCCCACCCTCACCGCGCTCACCGGCATCGACAAGATCGCCGCACCGGTGGGCGGCGACTTCAGCCTCGCCAACTGAGGCCCCGGGCGGGCGGTGTGGCGGGTTTCCTGCTCAGAGCGGGATGACGTTCACGGCCTGTGGCCCCTTGGGCCCCTGCTCCACCTGGTACTCCACCCGCTCGCCCTCCGTCAGGCTCCGGAACCCGCCCCCGATGATGCTCGAGTAGTGGACGAAGAGGTCCGGGCCGGGGATGTCCGGCGTGATGAAGCCGAACCCCTTCTCGGCGTTGAACCACTTCACGGTGCCGAAGTTGACCAGGGCCCGGTGGCCCTCCGCCGCCACCGGCCCGGGCGCCGCCCGGTTCGCGCTCGCCTGCGCGGGGGTCGCCTGCGTCGGGGTCGCCCGCGTCGGGGTCGCCTGTGCCGGGGCTGCCTGTGCCGGGGCGCAGAGTGCGATCAGGGCCGCGAGGGCGAGGAGCGGCACGCACACCACGGCCGTCACGCGGCCGCGGACAAGGGAGAGAGGGGACATCGCGCACTTCCTGACGGGACGTAGTCGATCGCCCACTCACAGTGCGGGCGGGGGCCGTTCTCCCGCAAGCCCCCGGAGTGGGAAGTCGGCCCGGCCGACTTCCCGCGTCCCGGCGCCACGACGGGAACCTCAGCAGCCCCGGCCGCCCCTCCTGCCACAATGCGCGGTGAGCGTTCTCGTAGCCGCCACCATGCAGACAGTGAGGTCATCATGTCGAAGGTCAAACTGAGTACCAACCACGGCGACATCGTCCTGCGCCTCGACGCGGAGAAGGCCCCGGCGACGGTGGAGAACTTCCTCCGGTACGTCACGGACGGCTTCTACGACGGGACGGTCTTCCACCGGGTCATCGACAACTTCATGGTCCAGGGCGGCGGGATGGAGCCCGGACTGAAGCGGAAGGAGACCCGCGCGCCCATCGAGAACGAGGCCGACAACGGCCTGAAGAACGTCAAGTACTCGGTGGCGATGGCCCGCACGGGGGACCCGCACTCGGCCACCGCCCAGTTCTTCATCAACGTCGCCGACAACGACTTCCTCAACCACAGCGGCAAGAACCCCCAGGGCTGGGGCTACGCCGTCTTCGGCGAGGTGGTCGAGGGCCAGGAGGTCGTGGACGCCATCAGGGCCGTCGCCACGTGCTCCAGGGCCGGCCACCAGGACGTCCCCAAGGAGGACGTGGTCCTGGTGAAGGCCGAGGTCGTCGAGTAGGGCGGACGAGCGGGCGGGGAGCGGTCGGGAGTGGGAAGTCGGCCCGGCCGACTTCCCACTCCGCGCGGCGCGCCGGAGCAGGGCCGGGAAAGCCCGGAGGCCGGAACGCGGAAATCCGGATGACCGCGGCCGCCACCGCCCCCGACAATGGCGCATGCTGACCGACCACTGGCCGCTGCTGGGCCTGCGCCTGCGCACCCCCCCGCCTCGAACTGCGCCTGCCCGCCGACGACGAACTCGCCGCCCTGGCCGACCTCGCCGCCCAAGGCGTCCACGAACCGGACCGGATGCCCTTCATCGTCCCGTGGACCGACCTCCCCCCGGCCCAGCGCGCCCGCTCCGTGGTCCAGTACCACTGGCTGCGCCTGGGCAACTGGTCCCCGGACGACTGGGCGCTGAATCTGGCCGTCTTCGAGAACGGCCGGGTCGTCGGCCTGCAGACCGTCGCCGCCCGCGACTTCGCCGTCCTGCGGCAGGCCTCCACCGGCTCCTGGCTCGGCGCGCGGCACCAGCGGCAGGGCATCGGCACCGAGATGCGCGCCGCCGTCCTGCACCTGGCCTTCGCGGGCCTGGGCGCGACGGAGGCGGTGTCGGGCGCCTTCGAGGACAACCCCTCCTCGTACGCCGTGTCGCGCAAGCACGGCTACGAACCCGACGGCGTCGACCGCCACCTGGTCCGCGGGCGCGGCGTGACGGAGCGGCGGCTGAGGCTCACCCGGGAGCGCTGGCAGGCGCGGCGCGAGGTCCCCGTCACCGTCGACGGACTGGCGCCCTGCCTGCCGCTGTTCGGCCTGCCGGGCGACCGCGGCGAGGGCATTTCAGACCCCGCGTGAGTGGGGCCTTTGGGGCGGTACGGTCAGGCGATGTACACGCTGCCGCCGAACCGCACGACCACCTGCGGCTGTCCGTTCACTCGTTCGTGATCACCGGAAAGCGGCGCCGAGGCCTGGCAGACTCGACCGCATGCCCGAACAGACCCCCGTCCCGGCAGCGGACGAGGACGACGCCCTGCGCCCCTACGCGGCCCACTACCCCGACGTGGCGCGGGCCGGGTCGCTGCTGAACGCCCTTCGGGCACAAGCCGATCGGGCGGGGCTCCGGCTCGGGGGCGAGCCGGCCGTCGAGCCGGGCCGGCGCCGGACGGCGGCGCGGGTGACCACCGGGGACCGGTCGACACGGGTCGGGATGACGGCGAGGGAGCGCAGCTTCGACGTCGGCTGCTGGGCGGGCGGAGTCCACCTGGCCACCGGCAGCACCGGCGACCTCGCCGAGGCCGCCGGGGCGGTGGCCACCTGGCAGGCGGGGGCCCGCCTCGCCGAACTCCTCGCGCGGTGGCCCTTCCTACGGACCTGGGAACTGGCCGAGGCCCACGAACGGGGCGACGCCGTGCCGGTCCGATGGCGCCGACTGCGCGAGTCCGCCACGCACGAGCGCCGGCACGAAACCGGCCTGCGGGAACTCGTCGAGGCGGCCCACGCGCAGCCACGCCTGCGGGCCCTGTCGCCGGGCCGGAGCATGTACTGGCTCACCTTCAGCCGCCGGGCGGCGCCGCCGATCTCCTACGACCTGCCGAGGGTCGCGCCACTCGGCGACGGCCGCTACCGGGTGCGGTTCGACGACGGGCGGCTGCAGGACGTCGACGGCGCGGAGGCGGCCGTCGCGGCGGTCGTCGACGCCCTGCCCGACGACGCCGTGCCCTCCTGAGCCGACGACCGCTGCGAGTTCCTGGCCGCACGCGAGCGCCGTCGTCAACTACCGGGCCGGGCCGGGCCGGGCCGCCCCGCGTGCTGCGGCCAAGCGGGCGCGCGGCCTCCCGGGTGCGCGAACACCATGCGCGTCGACAAACGATGAACCGCACATGTCACGGCGTTCACCGCGCCGTCCACCGTTCGTTGACCGGCCGGCCGGATCGTTCACCACGGCGCGGAACACAGCCCGCGCAACCCACCCACGACCCACGGAATCGAGGGAGACCATGCGTATCTCCGCACGTACCGCCGCGCTGGCCGCGGTGACCGCCATCGGGCTCGGCACCATCGCCACCGGCACCGCCCAGGCCGCCCCGGCCCCCGCCCAGGCCGCCCTCTCGGCCGCCCGCAGCACCACGGTCCACCTGCACAACGGCACCGGCTGCACGCTCAACCGCACCGACTACTCGCTGTCCCACGGCATCTGGACCCAGGGCCAGGAGCCGCCGCAGTGGCTGGGCAACACCGGGGACGCCGTCTTCCAGTCGGAGAGCAACGGCTTCATGACCGGCACCGAGGGCTCGGTGACGTTCCAGGCGTCCAACTGCGAGGAGGGCTGGCGCAACGGCGCAACCGTCAGGCTGCACTGGAACAACCCCTACACCGGCTCCAACGGCTACGACGACAACGGCACCACCCAGGGCATGTTCCGCACGACCCGCGACAGCGGCTCCGGCAACAACGCCGACGTCTACTGGGGCGCCTGGAAGGCCTGACCCGGCCCCCGGGCACCGCCGATCGCACCGCTGCGCCGCCCACCCGGCGCAGGCGCGCGAAGGACGGTGCCCCGTGGCTCGATGCCGAACGGCCCGGACAGCCCGGGCCGTTCGGCACCCGGAGCGGCCGGGCCGCTCCCGGTGCCGAACGGGGCCGCTCCGGAAACCCGCTTGGCCGGCCGCCCCTGAGCTGCGAGGATGCCTCCGTTTCCCAGACGGAGGACAGTTGTTCGTTTTTGTGTGCGCGGGGTGCGGGGCCGAGCTGACCACCGCACTGTTCCAGGTCGCCCTGCCCGTCCACGCCCACCAGAAGTACGGAAACGGGCTCCAACTCCCCGTGCTGATGGAACCCGGCACGTTCGCCGTGGACCCGGAGCCCTGGGGGCCGCTTTGGCGGCGGTGGGAGGAGGTCCGTCCCGACGAGGCGGCCGCCCGCGGCATCCACGCGCCGGTCCCCGCCCTGTCCGACGGCCCGCCCGGCGCGGTCGTCATCGCCCCGGGGGACGCGCGCAACACCCTGCTGATCCCGGAGGGGCGCGGCGGCTCCTGCTGCGGCCTCGACGGTGCCGACGGCCCCAACACGGCCTGTGCGGCCTGCGGTCGGCCGGTGGCGAGCCGGGTCGACGACTGCTCGCTCTGGCAGGCGGTGTGGCTCGCGCCGGACGCCGTGCGTCGCCTCCCCGTCGACGGAGAGCCCGTCGCGCCGCTGTCCTGGACGGAGGCGGTGGCGGAGGGGAAGGGCACGCCCCCGTTCGAGCCGATCGCCACGTGGGGCGGCCCGCGGCTGGGGTCGGGCCACTTCTGGTCGTGGAGCCCGCAGTGGGAGGCCGCGGCCGGCCGGGCCCTCGCCCACCTGCTGGCGGCCTCGGAACGCCGTCCGGTGACCGTCCCGCACGGCCCGGCCGCGGACGTGTTCCAACGGGCCCTCGACGCCCTGCTGCCCGCGGGCCCGTCGCCGCGCCGCGCCGTCCTGGCCGGACCGGGAATGCCCGCCCCCGACAGCGGGGCCGACATCCTCCTCGTCCCGACCCACCCCCGGACGGGAGAAGCCTGGGCCCCGCCCGCTCAGGCCTCCCACGCGTACCCGGTGCCGCTGCCGGTCGGGGTGTGGCGGTGGCTGGCCTTCCCCGAGCCGCACCTGCCCGTCCCCGCGTCGGGCGGCATGCCCGACGGCGTCCTGCGCGACGACCCGCCCGCTCCGCGCGCCCGTTACCCCTTCCGGGCCGACGAGGGCGTGTTCCGGCACACCCTGGCCCGGCTGCCTGCCGTCCGCAGCCCGTGGCTGCGGGAGATCCTGGAGAACCTCACCCAGTACGTGCGCGCGGGCCTCTTCTGATGTAGGCCCCGGGCCCGAACGGACCCTCGTGTCGATGAGCGCGAGGGTCCGTCATCCCACTCCGGGCCCGCGGCGAGGCTGCCTGCTGCCCACCGGTGTCCGACGGAACACCCCGCCCCGTGCTCGGAACAACGAGCGGGGCACGCTACTGCCGTCCCGCCCGGAGTGACGTGCCGTCACCACGCCACGGGAGGCGCAGGAAGTCGACCCGGCCGACGTCCTACTCCAGAGCGCCGTTCAGCGGCGCGCGCGTTCGTGGTGGACGAGGCCGGCGCCCGTGCAGGTGGGGGTGAATCCGGCCTTGGCGAGGACCCGGCCGGAGGCGGGGTTGGCCTCCCGGTGGACGGCGAGCACCCGGGCGGGCAGGCCGTCGCCGGTGAGGAACTGCCGTACGGCGGCGGTGGCGTGGCCGCTGCCCCGGGCGTCCTCGCGCACGACGTAGCTGAGCCGGCCGGTGCCGCGGCCGGGGTCGAGCCGGAGCCGGACGACGCCGAGCAGGTCCCCGCCCACCTCGATGCCGCGAACGAGGAGCCCGGGGTCCGTGGCGGCCTCGCGGACGTAGGCGAGGGCCTGGACGCCGGTCATCGCGCCGAACCACACATCCGTGGCGGACCCGTCGGCGTGGATGCGGCGAACCGACTCGGCGTCGCCGTCGGCCAGTTCACGCAGCCGCAGCACCGGAGCGGGCCGCCGTATCAGGCGAAGACGAGGCGGAAGACCTGGTTGTAGATGAAGAAGCCGCCCGGCTGGCCGGGGATCGGCTGCAGGTTGAAGGTCTCGGTGAACTGCATCGGCTTGTCGAAGGCGTTGTCGACGGCGAGGTTGCCGGTCACCAGGACCAGGACGCCGCCGCCCGGGGCGGGCTGGGCGTCGGAGGAGGCGATCTGGTGCTTGACGATGGCGAGTTCGGGCTTGTTGATCGTCTCGATGATGCCCGACTGCCCCTGGACCTGCTTGCCCTCCCAGGTGAGCATCGACTCGGGGCGGTAGAGGCTCGCCAGGTTGTTGCGGGTGGCGCTGCCGCCGTCGAAGGTCGTGTAGTAGTGCTGGGTGAACGAGTTCGCGATGCTGGTGAAGTCCATGGGCCGGAACGTAGCAACGCGATCGTGCCGAGCACCCGCAGTGGACCGTTCTTGTCGTGCTCCGGTCGCCTGTGTGGTAGCGAGTGGGAAGTCGGCGTGGCCGACTTCCCACTCCGGCGCGGCCGTTCTAGCAGGGGCTGAGCCAGTAGACCCAGCCCCAGGGGGCCGCGCGGTCCTCGCTGTAGCCGCCGGGCGAGGTCCAGCCGACGTTGCCGTCGGCGCCGTAGAACCTGGCGTACAGCGTGGACCGCTGGTTGTTGATCCACGATCCGGTCCCGGTCCAGTAGATGCGGACCGGGTAGTTGCAGGTGAACAGGCGCAGTTCCTCGCCCGTGAAGTTCGTGCCGCTGTACGCGCACACGTAGGTGTACGGGCAGCCCGAGGACAGGGCGGGGGAGTCACCCTTGGCGGCGAGGTCGCGGGCCCGCTCCTCCCCGGGCAGCGGGAGCAGCAGCTCGCCGCCGGGCAGGGCGATCTTGTTGACGGCCACCTGGCTCGCCCCGGGGGTCTTGGCGAGGTAGTCGTCGACCCGGTCCTGCAGGCTCCTGGCCTGGGCACCGCTCAGCCCCAGGTCCCGGGCCTGCGCCGAGAAGCCGGCCTGGCCGGCGCCCGAGCCACCCGCGCCGGTGGCGGCGGACGCGGCCGGGGCGACGCACACCGCCAGGGCGGCCGCGACGGCGAAGGGCACCGCGAGCAGACGCTTCTTCATGGTTCCCGCTTTCAGGCGTTTCAGCATGAAACCTCCTTGTAGGGGTCCTTCGGAAGCCCATCCTGTCCGGGCGCGGAAGCGGGGGTCTTGTAGGAATGCGTACGGCCGCTTGGCACCGGGGCGCGTGGAGTCGTGGTCACGTGGCCGGGAAAAAGGGTTGGACGGGACGAGGCCCGGGCTTGTAGCTTGCAGTCGACCGTGACACCGCCCGAGGAGGTGAGACCCATGACCGCAGTACCGATATGGGTGCTCCCCTTGGGGTTCACGGCCGGCGACTGACGCAGGGTGTCGCCGGGAGCGCCGCGATGAGCAGGCAACTCCCGAAAGGCCACACCGATGCACTCTTCCCAGCCCCTTCACTTCACCGCAGAGTCCACGGCGGAGGGCATGACCGAACGCGACTTCACCGTGGGCGGCGTCCCCGGCGTGCTCTGGTCCCCCGCCTCCCCGGCCTCCGGCACCGGTCACGCGCCCCTGGTCCTGATGGGCCACGGCGGCGGCGCCCACAAGAAGCACCCCTCCATGGCGGGCCGGGCGCGGCTCCTGGCGGCCGGCCGCGGCTTCCACGTCGCCGTCCTCGACGCACCCGGTCACGGCGACCGGCCGCGCAGCGCGCAGGACGAGGCGGACATCGCCGAACTGCGCGCGGCGCAGGCGGCAGGCGAGCCGGAGGGCCCGGTCGTCGTCCGCTACAACGCCCGCTTGGCCGAGCTCGCCGTACCCGAGTGGCAGGCGGCCCTGGACGCCCTCCAGGAGCTGCCGGAGATCGGCGCCGACGGGCCGGTGGGCTACTTCGGCATCGCCATGGGCACCGCGCTCGGCGTGCCGCTGGTGGCGGCCGAGCCCAGGATCACGGCCGCGGTCTTCGGACTGATGTGGCCCGACGCCCTGGTCGAGCAGGCGCGGCGGATCACCGTCCCGATCGAGTTCGCCATGCAGTGGGACGACGAGCGCATCCCGCGCGAGGCCGCCCTCGCACTGTTCGACGCCTTCGCCTCGACGGAGAAGACACTGCACGCCAACGCGGGCAAGCACTTCGACTTCCCCAGGTCCGAGGCCGACAGCGCGGCCCGCTTCCTCACCCGGCACCTCGCCCGGACGGCCACCTCGCCGGCGTGACGTGTGCGGTCGCGGTGCCCGGCGCGCCGGCCGGGCGCCGCGACCCCCGGCAGCATCACCCCGACGAACGGCTCGGACGCTCCCGGGGCGGTCCGACCTCCGAGAGCCAGCAAACAGTGCCGGAACAGCCGAAACCGCACTCTGACGACGACCTCCCTGTGAGCTCACCCGCCATGAGGGCTACTACGCCCACTTCGACGAGGGCGGCGAGTCCCGCGCAGGCGTGGCGGGGGTTCTACGCGGAGGACGCGCTGCTCACCTTCGATGGCCAGCAGGTCCAGGGACGACAGGCCATCGAGGCGAAGCTTCGGGACCTGAGCAACGTCGACAGCCAGCGGCTGTCCGACGGGGGCGTGCTCACCGTTGTCGTCGGCAAGCTCGGATTCGACGACTCGGCCGTCGACTTCACCGAGACCTTCGTACAGACGCTCACCGGCAACCACCTCTCCCTCAGCCACCACGTCTTCCGGCTGGCTTTCTCGCCCGCCTGGCGGAGGTGGCTCTGGAGCCGAGCCGCACCTGGGCGCGGACGGCCGTTGCCGCCCGCTGCCCCCGGCTGTCACGCCGCGACTGCGGGCGGACCGCCCGCAGTTGGAGCCCGTGGGGGAGAAGACCCGCCTCCCGCGAATCGAACCGGGGCCCGGCCCCGGACAGGAGCGGGGGAGGGCCCGGCCGGAGGGGTCCTTGGAGTCGCGCACGGACATGAGGCCGGGGACGCCGTCGGCGACCGGCCTGCCGAGAGGGGCCCGTAAGGGCGCGCGGGCTCTGGCCATGGACGGCGGAGCGGGAAGTCGGCGGGGCCGACTTCTCACGCGAGGCGTTCGGGGGCGGCGGTGAGGCGCCGGCCGTCGTGGGAGCGGACGCGGGCGGGGCCGGGGTGCAGGGCATCGAGGACGCGGACGGCGTAGACCTCGGCCATGCGGTCGGCGACCTCGTCGGGGGCCAGCCAGGCGATGGCGGTGGACTCGGAGGAGAGCCGTTCGGCGCCGCCGGTGGGGTGGCAGCGGAAGACCAGGGCGACGACGCCACGGGCCATGTTCTTGTAGATGCCCGTGAGTTGGTCGACGGCGACCTCGATGCCGGTCTCTTCGCGGATCTCGCGGCACAGGCCGTCCTCGACGGTCTCGGCGAGTTCGAGGACGCCGCCCGGCGGCTCCCAGGCGCCGTTGTCGGCCCGCCGGATCGCCAGCACGCGCCCGTCCTCGCGGACGACCACTCCCGCGACGGACACGGAGTGGAGCGCTGCGGGGGAGGGATCGGCGGCGCCGTCCCCGCAGCCGTTCCGGCCGCCGCTGTTCATGATGGTGCCCTCCTGGTTGAGCGGTGGAGCAGGAAGTCGGCGGGGCCGACTTCCTATGCGCAGGCCGGGACGGCGGCGCGAGGGAAGCCGATCGGGCACGGCCGTCCGGCAGTTCGGTGGGCGATGCGCCGTACCGACCGAGGATTTCGTCGTGAACGAGCACTGCCGGCTGGCGCCGATTCGCCGGTGCGGATGGAGCAGGAAGTCGGCGGGGCCGACTTCCTAGGCGCGGGCCGGGTCGGTGGGGATGGTGTTGCCCCGGGACCAGAGTTCCTCGATGTGCTCGGCGAAGCGGTCGAACATGCCGTTCTCCTCGCTGCGCCGCAGGTGCATCAGCGGGGAGTCGTGGCCGACGGTGCGGGCCAGGTGCGGGGTGACCAGGGCGTGTTCGTCGAAGCGGAAGACGGACAGGCCGATGTGGTTCGGGCCGTCCTCCGGGGAGCTGAAGCGGGCCTCGACGCCCGGGGTGCCGGAGAGCTTGGCCAGGTGCTCCAGCGTGACCCGGATCCGGGTGGACACGGTGAGGGCCACGTCCTCGATCTGCTCGCGCCGGCGCGTCGTCCCGGACTCGGGATCGCCGAGGAGGAAGCGGATGCGGCAGCCGCTCTCGGCCTTGCGCCGCAGGGTCTGGAGGAGGGCGGGCTGCTCCAGCCAGACGAAGTAGTTGGTGTACCCGGCGAGGAAGACCTCGGACCGCGCCTCGGCGATCAGCTGCGCCCAGACCGACTGAGGGCAGGCCGACCGGTGCGGATAGACGGCGAACACCTCCCGGTCGTGCCCGGTCTTGACGTTCGCCCGGACGCTGTTTGGCCAGATCACTCGTTCATCAACCCCTAAAGCCGCGCAGACATCGGTACGGTTCCGCTGATGCGGCACCAGCGCCGCATCGGAGAGCCAGCGTTCCACTGTCCCAGGCGTAAGAAGCCGTTGGCGGGTCTCCTGGAGGAGCGGGAGCCGGCCGCGCGCGAGCGCGTGGAGGGGCTTCGGGAGGCGGCGGACCGGGTACTCGCCGAGCTCGCCGAAGCGGAGACGGCCCGGACAGGCAGGTGAAGCCGGCCCGGAAGCCGGTGATTCCTCCGGGCCGATGCCCGCGACGAACGGTCCCGCAGGAGTCTTCCTACCGAGGGCTCGCGCGATCGGGCTCGATCGTCCGGGTGTGGCGTCCCGCGCTTTCCACGGACGCGCTCGCTCCCCACCGCCAGCGCGTCCTCGCCACGCTCACCGGGCAAGCATCCGGCGGGAAGCCGGTGATGTCCTGTCAGAAGATCAACTTCCGTACTCGGGCTGGAGCAGGGTCCGGCTAGTGTGGAGGGACTTCGATCGAGGATGAAGCGGCCGGCCGACCGGGGGTGGGCCGACGAGCCCACCCCGGGACGGTTCACGCTCGCCGCCGCTTCACCCGGTTGTGGGCGCCTCCTTGGGGGTGATCGGGGTGGCGGCCGACGGCATGGAACGAGTGCTCGGCATCGGCGGATACTTCCTGCGGGCCGCTGACCCGGCGGCGCTGGGCGCCTGGTACCGCGACTGCCTGGGGCTGGACGCCGATGAGCACGGCCTGTGGCAGCAGGAAGCCGGGCCGACGGTGTTCGCGACGTTCGAGTCCGGGACCGACTACTTCGGGCCCCGCGACCAGCAGACCATGCTCAACTTCCGCGTCCGCGACCTGGAGGCGATGCTCGCCCAGCTGCGCGCCAAGGGGGCCGACGTCGCCGAGGAGACCCAGGAGATGGACGGCGTCGGCCGGTTCGGCTGGGTCACCGACCCCGAGGGCAACCGCATCGAGCTCTGGCAGCCCGCCTGACCGCCGACGGCCGTCCCCGGACCGCCTGGCCCGTGACCCGCTGTCGGGCACGCCCGTTGAGTACGCGTCACACCATCGCGACGCAGAGAACAGGACGGGCACCCATGGCGACGTGGAACGACTTCATCTCCCTCCTCACCGAGGCCCTCGGCTCCGACAACGTCAAGAAGGGAACGGGGAAGCAGGCCAACACGGCGACCGCCACCTTCGAACAGACCCTCAAGCTCAAGGACGGCACCGAGAAGAAGCGCAGCCAGAAGCTGCACTTCGAGTACGACGGCACGAACGCGGGCTGGATCGCCGTCACCTCCTTCGTCGGCCCCGCCGAAGCCGCGGACATCCCCGACTTCCTCGCCGGCCTCGGCGAGGACTGGAAGCTGCCCGCCGCCGTCATCGTCGACGAGCAGCTCGCCCTGCGCCACCACTTCGGCCTGCCCGAGATCAACGGCGGCAAGGACGCGGAGGAGGTGAACAAGGAGTTGCTCGCCAGGGCCCTCGTGTCGTCCGTGGTCGTCGGCAGCTTCGCCGACTTCCTCGAGGCGCACTACACGGAGGAGGACGCGCGGTAGCCGCTCCCGGAACCGGACACGCCTCCGGCCCGGCGCGGGAGTCCGCGCCGGGCTGGAGGCGTGCCTGCTGCCCCTGCGGCTACTTCGGGGTGTACCAGCTGAACTCGAGGACGGTGTCGTTGTAGTCGGAGTCGTCGCCGTTCTCGGCGACGACCACCGCCAGGTTGTAGGCGCCGATCTCGTACGGGCCACCGGAGTTGAGCTTGCTCGGCCTGAAGTCTCCCTCGGCCGAGGCGAACTCGAAGACGGCGGTGAGGCCGGCCTGCCCGGTGATGGTCTCCTGGCCGATGACGGCGTTGCGGTCGCCGGAACCGCTGAACGACAGGGCCACGTTGCCGTCCTTGCTGGTGAGCTGCACCTTCTGGGCGTTGGACGAGTTGGTCTTGGCCTTGACGGCGACCTTGGCGCCGGCCGGCAGGCTGATCTCGGCGGTGTTGCCCTTGACGAAGACGTAGGCGTCGGACATGGGATTCCTTCGTTCCGGAGGGAGTTCTCGTGGTGATCAACGATCACGCTAGCCGCGCCGCGATCGATTCCAAGGAACTCCGTTCCGGAATAACACTTTCGAGGGAACGATCTTGACATCGTGCGCCAAGTGCCAACCCCCGCAAGGAAGGTGGGGTTCTCTGGGGGTTCCTCTCGGGGGCAACCCGGATGTCGGCCCGGGCCGCCAGGCCGGACACTCGGTCCATGCGCATCACACGGGCCGGTTGGGCCGTCATGACGGTGCTCGCCACCCTCATCGCCGTGGTCTCCGCCAAGTACTTCAGCTTCGACCCCGCGGGGTTCTTCGAGCAGCAGCGCGCCACCTACCTGCGCCACGAAGTCCCGCTCTACATCCACATCTTCGGCGCGATCACCGCACTCGCGGTCGGGCCCTGGCAGTTCTCCGCCCGTCTGCGCGAGCGCCGGCCCCGCCTGCACCGCCGGATCGGCGTCGTCTACCTGCTCGGCTGCCTGGTCGGCGGGGTGGGCGCGCTGCTGCTGGCGCCCGTCGCGTACGGGGGAGCGGTCGCGAGGCTCGGCTTCGTCGGCCTGGCCGTGGCCTGGCTGGTGACCGGCAACGCCGGGCTGCGGGCGATCCTCGACGGCCGGGTGGCCGACCACCGCAGCTGGATGATCCGCAGCTTCGCGCTCACCTTCGCCGCCGTCATGCTGCGCCTGATGCTGGTCGCCGCGACGGCCGCGCACCTGGACTTCCGCACCTCCTACACCGCCATCGCCTGGCTGTGCTGGGTGCCCAACCTGCTGCTCGCCTGCTGGTTCACCCGCCCCCGCCGCGCCGTCGCGGAGGTGGTGACAGGTCAGTAGGGGTGCTTGTCGGGCCTGGCCCTCCACGCGTCGTACGCGGGCTTGCCGAGTTCGGGGCAGAACTGCACCATGCGGATGCTCCGCTCCTCGATGGGCTTCTTGAAGTCGTCGTACTGGTACTCGTCGCTGAACCCGATCTCCGCGGTCTCCGCCAGGTTCCGGCTGAAAGACGGCGTCGAACCGGGACCAGTAGATGGCGCTCATGCACATCGGGCACGGCTGGCCGCTGGTGTAGATCTCGCAGCCCTTGAGCATCCGGGCCCGGAGCGGCTCCTTGTCCGACGGCTCGCTCGGGATGAGTTCCAGCGTGCTCTCCCGCTCGGCGACGGTGGGCTTCCCGGTGTCGGGCGCAGGGGAGCCGGCGGGGGCGGCGGGGGAGTCGGAGCAGGCGGCGACCAGGCGGACCCCGGCGCCGAGCGCGAGGCGGCGCGGGGCGTCGCGCCGGCCGATGACGCGGGCCGCGGCGATGAAGTGCCGGAACGTGCCGAGGTGACGGTTGTCCGTGTTTCCCCCGTGAACGGCTTCCTTGATCGAACCGGGGGATTCCGGCCCCGGCTAGCCCGGTCGGGCAGCGGTGTTCCTCCGCCCGGGTAGCCGGTACGGCGGGCCTCCGCGCCGGAGTCGGGGGTTCGGGTACGGATCGGCCTCGACGCGGGGAACGGCCCCGCGTCGACGCACCCCGATCCGCAACCCTCAGGAGCCTCCGTGGCCCGTATGAAGCCCCTCGTCCTGACCGCCCTCGCCGTCGCCGTCACCGGTGTCCTGGCCACGGGCACCGTGGCCGCCGTCGCCGACGGCAAGCCCAGCCACAAGCCCGTCGGAGAGCCCGTCGGCGAGCCGGCGGGCAAGCCCGTGGGCAAGCCCAACGTCAAGCCGACCGTCGTCGTCCCGCACGGCCCGGCCGCCGTCAGCCCCGCGCTGATGGCCGCGCACGACCAGGTCGTCGGCGACTGGATCGACGTGGCCCCCGGGGACAACGGGGTCGCCATCGTCAGCTGTCCGTCCGGGGAGGTGCCCACCGGCGGTGGCGGCCAGACCAGCGCCTTCCGGATCTTCGTCACCGACTCCTACGCGACCGACAACTCCTGGGTCGTGCGCGGCACCAACACCGGCACCGGGACCGAGTCCATCCGCGCGACCGCCGTCTGCACCGCGCTCTGACCTTCCGGCCGGCCCTCCGGCCGCACCCGTACGACGAACGGCCCGGGCCCGGGCGGTGGTTGCCAGGGCCCGGGCCGTTGCGTCGCCCGGCTACTTCGGCGCCGGCAGCAGCCCCAGGCCCGAGACCGGCCCGAGGTGGGCGAGCTTGTCGGGGTTGGACACGGCGTGGACGGACCGCACCGCGCCGTCGGCGTCGATGTCCAGCTCGATGACGCCGGCCACGCGCTGCTCCGCGTCGTACACCACCGCGCCCGGGCGGCCGTTGACCCGGGCCGGGACGAGGCGCGCGCCCAGGCGGCGGACCCGGCGCAGGCCGCCGACGAGCAGCTGGGCGACGCGGCGCGGGTCGGTGAGGGAGTGGGCCAGCGCGCGGGCCTTGCCGCCGCCGTCGCCCTGGAACACCACGTCGGGGGCGAGCATGCCGAGCAGGGCGTCCAGGTCGCCGCCCTCGGCGACCTCGAAGAAGCGGCGGGCCAGCTCCTCGCCCTCCGCGCGGCGGGCCGGGGCCGGGGTAACGGCCTCGTCCTCGTGCGCCGCGGGCGCCAGGCGCTTCCTGGCGCGGGCGAGGATCTGGCGGCAGTTCGCCTCGCTCTTCCCCACCATCTCCGCGACTTCCGGGTAGCCGTACCCGAAGGCCTCGCGCAGCGTGAACACCGCGCGCTCGACCGGCGAGAGGGCCTCCATCAGCACCAGGAACGCCATCGACAGGGTGTCCGCCAGCTCGGCGTGCTCGGCCGGGCCGGGCCGCTCGGCGGTGGTGACGACGGGCTCGGGCAGCCACTCGCCGACGTAGGCCTCGCGGCGCACCCGGGCGGAGGTGAGGTGGTTGATGCCCAGGCGGGTGACGGCCGTGGTCAGGTACGCCTTGGGGTCGGCGACCGCGGTGCCGGCCCGGTCGGCGCGGGTGAAGCCGAGGAAGGCGTCCTGGACGAGGTCCTCGGCGTCGCCGACCGAACCCGTCATCCCGTACGCGATGGAGAACAGCAGCGGACGGTATCTGGCCGCACCTTCCGCACCTGCCGTACCCGTCATGTGGACCCCCCGCCTGCCCCGCGACCGTGGCCAGCAGGCTATCCGAGGCCCGCCGGGGCCCACCGGCGGGTGGTGTGGCGCAGGTCACGGAGCCCGGGCGGCCGGGGGATGTCACAGAACGGCGGGCCGTCCTGTCTCAAGGGGCAGCAAACGGAACAGCGACCGAGGAGCACGCCATGGAACCCCGCCTCAACCCCTTCGCCAGCCCCGTCATCGGCAAGGTCCTCAAGCACCTCATCGCGGCCAACAAGCCCATCGCCGAGTCGGCCCTGCCGTACACCGTCCAGGAGTTGGTGCGGCTGCGCGCCAGCCAGATCAACGGTTGCGGCGCCTGCATCGACATGCACTTCAAGGAGGCCGTGCACGCCGGCGAGGACCCGGTGCGCCTCAACCTGGTCGCCGCCTGGCGCGAGGCCACCGTCTTCACCGAGGCCGAGCGCGCCGCGCTGGAACTCGCCGAGCAGGGCACCCGGCTCGCCGACGCGGCCGGCGGGGTGAGCGACGAGGCGTGGGCGAACGCCGCCAAGCACTACGACGAGGAGCAGCTCGCGGCGCTGGTCTGCGCGATCGCGCTGATCAACGCCTTCAACCGGGCCAACGTGATGATCCGCCAGCCCGGCGGCGGCTACGAGGTCGGCATGTACCACCACTGACCGGCGCGGCTCCGGGCCCCGCTCCTTCCCCAACCGGCCTGCCGGGTACGGCCGGTGGGGAGGCCGGGGCCCGGGCGGTGCGCCGCCCGCCCGGGGCGGCGCACCCGTCGCGTTCCACCCGACGGACCGTCAGTACGGACTGTTACGATCTTGGTCCGGGTGAACCGCCCGTTCCGGGAACCGAGGGAGACGTCCATGTCCGAGGAATCGACGCGCCGGATCGTCGTGCTGCGCCACTCCAAGGCCGAGCACCCCGACGTGGACGACCACGAGCGCCCGCTCGCCGAGCGGGGCCGGGAGGACGCGCCGGCGGCCGGACGCTGGATCGCCGGCGCCGGCATCACCCCCGACCTCGCGCTGGTCTCCACCGCCGTGCGGACCCGTGAGACCTGGAGGCTCGCGGCCGCCGAGCTCCCGGTGGTGCCGAAGACCGTCGCCGAGGAGCGCGTGTACGAGGCGAGCCTCGGGGAGCTGATCGCGCTCCTCAACGAGCAGTCCGACGAGGTGCGGGACCTGGTCCTGGTCGGCCACAACCCCGGCGTCCACGCGCTGGCCGACGCCCTGGCGGGCGAGGCCGAGGGGGACCTGCTGGCGCGGATGAACCGCTCCGGCTTCCCGACCTCGGCCATCGCGGTCCTGGAGTTCCAGGGCAGTTGGAAGGGCGTCGAGCACGGCGTCGGCCGGCTCACCGCATTCTGGGCGCCGCACGCCTGACACCCGCACAGCCAAACGCCCGAACACGGCTGGGCCGCCCGGCAGTTCACCGGGCGGCCCCGCCGCGTTCGGGCCGTCGTGCGGGGCGGCCGGGGTCAGCGGCGCGGCCCGGCGACGTGGTCGCTCAGCCGGATGACGGTGATCTCGACCTGGCCGTGCCCGTCCTCCCACCCCGCGACCGGTTCGCAGCCCTCGTCGTCCAGGCCGAAGGCCGTGGTGTCGGCGGACACGGGCATCAGGCCCGTCTCCCCGTCGGTGCAGAAGTAGCCGAGGTGGGTGCGCAGTTCGGGGTTCCCGATCACGGAAAGCTCCTCCTCCCACTCCTCCTCGGGCTCCGCCGTGAAGGGCATCAGCTCCCCGGGGGTGCGGCCGGTGGCGAAGGCCGTGCACAGGGCGTCCAGGAGGGTGCCGTCGGAGACGAGCAGGGGAGCGTAGACCTCCCAGGTACCGGCCAGGGCCGGGTCGGTGAGGTCGACGCCGTACCGTTCCAGCAGCGGGGCGAGGTCGGCGCCCCGCAGCAGTCCGGGGCTGAAGCAGGCGGCCTCGACGGCGGCGGCGAAGCCCTCGGGGAGATGCGCCCCGGCGTCGGACGGCCGGAACTCGAAGACCGAGCGGCTCGGGTCGAAGACCGGCGTCCCCTCGGCCTCGTCGAACAGGTGGAGCCGGGAGGCGAACGACTCCTCGCCGCGCAGCGCCGCCGGGCGCACCCAGGCGTGCTCGCGCCGGAAGCCGGTCTCGTACAGCAGGTTGCCGGTGACGCAGGCGGCGTAGACCGCGTCGGGGTCGTACTCCGCGAGGGGACGGCCGAGCAAGGCGGCGAAGGCGTCGGCGAGTTGGCGGTCCCAGTCGGCATCCGCGGGCGCGGTGGGGTGGTAGGTCATGGCGGCACGGTAGCGGCGCCCGCCGACAGCGGCCGGGCCGGGTCCGGGGCGCGGGCCACGGCCGCGCCTACAGCAGCAGCGCCGCCACCTCCGCCGGTGTCCAGTGCCCGGCCGCGCCCGGGCGGGTGGCGAGGTAGCCGGCCGTGCGCCAGGGGCCCCAGCCGTGGGACTCGGCCAGGCCCGCCGCCAGGGTGCGCAGGTAGGGCGGGGTGGGGGCGTTGAGCTCGGCGCCGGCCACGCCCCGGGCGGCGGTGAAGGTCAGCAGCGGGTGGCCGTCCGACTCGCCGACGTGCAGCAGGGTTTCGTAGCGGCCCGGGCCCAGTTCGGCGCGCCCGGCGGCGAGCACCGGGGCGAGGTCGAGGTCGGTGCCGGGGGAGCGGCGCATCTCCTGGGCGGCGATGTCGCTGAACTGACCGACCGTCACTAGATAGGCCCGGCAGGGGACTTCGCCGGGAAGGGCCGGGTCGTAGAAGGCCGAGCCGCCGCCCCAGGTGAGCGAGTGGTCGGCGAAGTAGAGCACGCCCGGCAGTACGGTGGCCACCACCCGGCGCGGCGGGCGCGGGTCGCGGCTTCCGGGGTGGGTCTGCGCCCCGCCGTCGGGGCGGCCGCCGCGCAGGTAGCGGGCGAGGCGGGCGGCGTGCAGGTTCGAGCCGTACGCCACGTACCAGACGAGCACCTCCCCGCCGCTCTCCCCGCCGCTCTCCCCGCTGCTCTCCGTACCGCTCTCCCCGCCGCCCTGCCCGTCACGGTTCCGGTTCCGGTCCCGGTCTCGCCCAGCCGAATCCCAGTCGGGCGCGCCGCTGCCCAGCCCGCTCACAGGAAGGAGCCGCGGTGTGGGCTGCGAAAGACTCCCACAGGAATATGTGAAAACCGTGAACACGCCAGTGATCCGACCAGAACCCCCCGATTCGGCAGCGGCCCCTTCACTACTGGTAGCGAATCGGTCGCCATGGTGTTCATCACTCTTCTCGCTCCCGTCGCACCGCTCCGGTATTCGGCGATTACTCTTCACCAGCGAAAACGATCGGAAACCAGCGAAATAGCATTCGATTCATACCGTTGCTGCCCTCGCGTGGCATCGATGATGAGAATTTTCTTTGATCGATTCCTCACTGCATCCAGCCGACTCCCAGCGGAGTCATGGTGAGTGGGCGCACCCAGCAGGTGACAAAGGCGTCACCCCGCGTGATACCCGTACGCGCCCCCAGGACCCCGGAGCCAAGGAACCCATCCATGGACGCACGCCACGAAACGGCCGGCCCCGGCACGCTGCACCGCCCGAACCCGGGCCCCGTGGCGGGCTGGCCGGCGGCCCAGCCCGCCCACCCCCGCAGCCTGCTCGACATCATCGCCGCCACCGCGCAGGCGCACCCCGGCGCGCCCGCGCTCGACACCGGCGACACCGTCCTCGACTACCGCGCCCTGCTGCACGAGGTCGAGACCCTCGCCGGGCAGCTGGCCGGCCACGGCATCGGCCGCGGCGACCGCGTCGGGGTCCGCATCCCCTCCGGCACCGCCGACCTCTACATCGCGATCCTCGCCGTCATGCGCTGCGGCGCCGCCTACGTGCCCGTCGACGCCGACGACCCCGACGAGCGCGCCGAGATGATCTGGCAGGACGCCGCCGTCTGCGCCGTCCTCGGCCCCGGGCGCGCCCTGCACGCCCCCACCGACGCCCGCCCCTCGGGCCGTCCGGCCTGGCCCGCCCCGGCCGACGACGCGTGGATCATCTTCACCTCCGGCACCACCGGCCGCCCCAAGGGCGTCGCCGTCACCCACCGCAGCGCCGCCGCCTTCGTCGACGCCGAGGCCCGCCTCTTCCTCCCGCAGCAGCCGCTCGCCCCCGGCGACCGCGTCCTGGCCGGCCTGTCCGTCGCCTTCGACGCCTCCTGCGAGGAGATGTGGCTCGCCTGGCGCCACGGCGCCTGCCTGGTGCCCGCCCCCCGCTCCCTCGTCAAGGCCGGCACCGACCTCGGCCCCTGGCTCGTGAACCGGCGCATCACCGCCGTCTCCACCGTCCCCACCCTGCTCGCCCTGTGGCCGCAGGACTGCCTGGACGCCGTCCGCCTGATCATCGTCGGCGGCGAGGCCTGCCCCGCCGAACTCGTCGACCGCCTCGCCACCGGCGGCCGCGAGTTCTGGAACACCTACGGCCCCACCGAGACCACCGTCGTCGCCACCGCCGCCCGCATGCTCCCCGGCCAGCCGGTGCGCATCGGCGCCCCCCTCGACGGCTGGGAGATCGCCGTCGTCGACCAGGCCGGCCACCCCGTCCCCTGGTACGAGACCGGCGAACTGCTCATCACCGGCGTCGGCACCGCCCGCTACCTCGACCCCGCCAAGGACGCCGAGAAGTTCAGCGCCCACCCCGCCCTCGCCTCGCCCCGCGTCTACCGCAGCGGCGACCTCGTGCGCAACGAACCCGAAGGCCTGATCTTCCTCGGCCGCGCCGACGACCAGGTCAAACTCGGCGGCCGCCGCATCGAGCTCGGCGAGATCGACGCCGCCCTCCAGGCCCTGCCCGACGTGCGCGCCGCCGCCGCGGCCGTCCGCAGGACCCCCGCCGGCGCCGACCTGCTCGTCGGCTACCTCGTCGCCCGGCCCGGCACCACCCCCGACCTCGCCACCGCCCGCCGCCGGCTGCTGGAGCGCTTGCCCGCCCCGCTGGTGCCCGTCCTCGCCCTCGTCGACTCCCTGCCCACCCGCACCTCCGGCAAGGTCGACCGCAACGCCCTGCCCTGGCCGCTCGCCACCACCGGCACCGCCCCCGCCGCCCGGGCCCTGGACGGCACCGCCGGCCGGCTCGCCGCCCACTGGGAGCGCCTGCTCGGCACCGCCCCCGGCCCCGACGACGACTTCTTCGCCCTCGGCGGCTCCAGCCTCACCGCCGCCCGCCTCGTCTCCGAACTGCGCACCCGGCACAACGGCGTCTCCGTCGCCGACCTGTACGCCCACCCCGTCCTCGCCGACCTCGCCGGCTACCTCGACACCCTCGCCCCGGCCGCCGCCCCCGAGGAGACCGTCCTCGACGACGCCGCCTCCTCCGCCGTCCGCGGCCGCACCGTGCGCCGCACCCCCCGCAGCGCCGGCCTGTGGCAGACCCTCCTGCTCCTGGGCATGTTCTCGCTCGCCGGACTGCGCTGGATCCTCCTCCTGATGGCCCTCGACAACCTCACCGGCAGCCACCTCGCCTGGGCCCCCCACAGCTCCTGGTGGCCCGTCGGCGCCGGCCTGCTCCTCCTCTACAGCGCCCCCGGCCGCACCCTGCTCGCCGCCGCCGGCGCCCGCCTGCTCACCGCCCGCATCCGCCCCGGCAGCCACCCCCGCGGCGGCCACGTCCACCTGCGCCTGTGGGCCGCCGAACGCTACACCGCCATGTTCGGCACCGCCGCCCTCGCCGGCACCCCCTGGGCCCCCCGCTACGCCCGCGCCCTGGGCTGCCGCGTCGGCCCCGGCGTCCAGCTCCACACCCTGCCCCCCGTCACCGGCCTCGCCCGCATCGGCGCCCACGCCTCCGTCGAACCCGAAGCCGACCTCGCCGGCTGGTGGCTCGACGGCGACACCCTCCACCTCGGCCGCATCGACATCGGCGACGGCGCCCGCATCGGCCACCGCGCCACCCTCATGCCCGGCGCCCGCATCGGCGCCGGCGCCGAGATCGCCCCCGGCTCCTGCGTCACCGCCACCACCGCCGTCCCGCCCGGCGCCCACTGGACCGGCTCCCCGGCCCGCCCCGATACCACCGCCCCCGCCGACTGGCCCACCGCCCCCGCCCCCGCCCCGCGCGGCTGGAACCTCGCCTACGGCGCCGCCTTCGCCCTCTTCGGCCTCGTCCCGATCCTCGCCGCGCTGCCCGCCCTGGCCATCGTCTACCCGATGATCGACAGCGACGCCACCCTGCTCGGCGCCCTCGTCCAGCTCCTGCCCGCCACCATCCCGCTGGCCGCCCTCACCGTCGTCTGCTACGCCACCCTCATAGCGCTCCTCGTACGCCTGCTGTCCCTCCCGCTGCACCCCGGCCACCACCCCGCCACCGGCCGCGTCGCCTTCTGCGCCTGGGCCGTCAGCCGCCTCAGCGACACCGCCCGGCGCACCCTCTTCCCCTTCTACGCCAGCCTCTTCACCCCGGTGTGGCTGCGCCTGCTCGGCGCCCGCGTCGGACGGCGCGTCGAAGCCTCCACCGTGCTCGCCCTGCCCGGCCTGATGCGCGTCGACGACGGCGCCTTCCTCGCCGACGACACCCTCGTCGCCCCGTACGAGCTGCGCGGCGGCTGGCTCCGCCTCGGCCCCGCCCACGTCGGACGCCGCTCCTTCGTCGGCAACTCCGGCATCGTCGGCCCCGGCCGCCACCTGCCCGACAACTCCCTCGTCGGCGTCCTGTCCGACACCCCCGCCCACGCCCCCGAAGGCTCCTCCTGGCTCGGCCGCCCCGCCTTCGCCCTGCCCCGCGTCGCCGACACCGGCGCCGACGCCCGCACCTACAACCCGCCCCGGCGCCTGATGTGGGCGCGCGCCGGCGTCGAACTCTGCCGGCTGCTGCCGATCGTCCTCGCCGCCCTGCTCGGCGACCTCGTCCTCGCCACCCTGCAGGAACTGCGCGACGACTACGGCCTGGCCGTCGCCCTCGGCACCGCCGGACTCGTGCTCACCGCCGCCGCCGTCGTCGCCTGCGCCGTCACCACCGCCGCCAAGTGGCTGCTCGTCGGACGCTTCCGCGTCGCCGAACACCCCCTGTGGTCCTCCTTCGTGTGGCGCAACGAGCTCTACGACACCTTCGTCGAGGAACTCGCCATGCCCTTCGGCGGCCACACCATCACCGGCACCCCCTACCTGAACGTGTGGCTGCGCAGCCTCGGCGCCCGCATCGGCCGCGGCGTGTGGTGCGAGACCCACTGGCTGCCCGAGACCGACCTGGTCACCGTCGAGGCCGGCGCCAGCGTCAACCGCGGCACCGTCCTGCAGACCCACCTCTTCCACGACCGCGTCATGCGGCTGGGCCCCGTCCACCTCGCCGCCGGCTCCACCACCGGCCCGCACTCCATCGTGCTGCTCAACGCCTCCCTCGGGGCCGGCAGCACCGTCGGCCCGGCCTCCCTGGTCATGCGCGGCGAGAACGTCCCCGGCGGCGGCCGCTGGCTCGGCAACCCCGTCGCCGCCTGGGACGCCGACCCCACCCCGCCCGCCGGCCGGCGCCGCCACCGGGCCACCGCCGGGGTGTGACGCGAATCACCCTGGCGGGGCGATGAGTTCGCGGTGCGGTCACGGTCTACCTCCGTGACCGCACCGCTTCTTCTTTCCCGCCCTCCCGAGAGGAACCGCCCATGACCGCCGCCCCCGCCGCGAAGACCGCCGCGAAGGCCCCCGCCGTAAAGGGCCCCGCCTCCTATTTCCCCTCCATCGAGAAGAAGTACGGCCGCCCGGTCGAGGAGTGGAAGGACCTCATTCGCGCCTCCCCGCTCGCCAGGCACATGGAGCTCGTCGCCTGGCTCAAGACCGAGCACAACATCGGCCACGGCCACGCGAACGCCCTCGTCGCCCACACCCTTGCCGAAAAGTCCTCCTGAGAGGGCCACTTGATGCGATCATCGACGGCATGAAGGTACTCGTGATCGGAGCCTCCGGCACACTCGGCAGCGCTGTCGCCACCGCCCTGGAGAAGGAGCACCAGGTCGTACGGGCCTCGCGCAGCGGCCCGGTGACGGTCGACCTGGAGGACTCCGACTCCCTGGACGCGCTCTTCGCCGGCCTGCCCGACCTCGACGCGGTCGTCTGCTGCGCCGTGTCGGGCCCGATGGTCGACTTCGCCACGGCGACCGACGAGGAGTTCCTCGCCGGGCTGCAGGGCAAGCTGCTGGGCCAGATCGCCCTGGCCCGGCGCGCCCAGCACCACCTGCGCGACGGCGGCTCCATCACCCTCACCGGCGGCACGTTCACCACCCCGATGGTCGGTGGATCGCTGGGCGCCGTCATCAACACCGGGCTGGAGGGCTTCGTCCGCAACGCCGCCGCCGAACTGCCCCGCGACCTGCGGATCAACCTCGTCAGCCCCGGCTGGATCGCCGAGACGCTGCAGCTCCTCGGCCGGGACCCGGCCCCGGGCATCCTCGCCGTCGACGCCGCCCGCTCCTACGTCACCGCCGTGGAAGGCCGGACGAACGGGGAGACCCTGCTCCCCTGAACCGCCGAGCCCGCGCACAGGAAGTCGGCCCGGCCGACTTCCCGCGCACGGCACCCCGGAGCGGCGGGTGTTACGGAGCGGCGGGGGGTCACGGGCGCCGGGCCACGAAGACGAACTCCCGCCCGGGCCGGTCGGGAGCGTCGCGGACCTCCTCCAGCACGTAGCCGTGGGCGGCCAAGTCCCGCTCCACCTCCGCCCGTTCCCGGAAGCGCAGCGTCGAATCCGACGTCAGCACCTGCCCGTCCACCGCGAACACGTACGTCCACCGGAACGTCACCAGCGGCCCGCGTACCCCGACCAGGTCGACCCAGCTCTCGACGGCCCCCGCGCCCGGGACCTCCGTCACCCGGTGGGAGTGCTCGCGCGTCCACTCCTCCCAGGCGCGGGCGCCCGGATCGCGGGTCTCGAAGACCAGCCGCCCGCCGGGCCGCAGTGCCGCGAAGGCCCCCCGCAGCGTCCCCCGCCAGGCCCGCGGACCGGCGATCGCCTGGGCGACGTTCGCCGTCATCGTCGCCAGATCGGCGCGCAGCGGCGGCAGGTCCGTCGCGTCGCCGTGGATCCACCGCACCCGCCCGGCACCCGGCTTGGCCCGCGCGACCTCCACCGAGGCCAGGGCGGGGTCGACGCCGACCACCTCGAACCCGCGGCCGGCCAGCAGGAGCGCGAACACCCCCGTGCCGCAGCCGATGTCCAGCACCCGGCGCGCCCCGAACTCCCGTGCCATCGCCAGGTAGGCGTCGAGGTCGCCGCGGTCGGGGTCGAGCGGGTCGTAGAGCGCGGCGAGCCGCGGGTGCCCGAAGCATGCGTCAGCCATGGGACGACCGTAGGCGAGACCCCGTCCGGCAGCGGACAGGTCTACACCATTTCGTCCGGAGCTGGCCGAATCCGGCCTCCCGCCCGCCGCCCCCGCCACCCGCTCGCCCGGGTGCTCAGCAGTCCCGCGAGCGCCTGCGGCCACTCCCGCCCGGGCCGTCGGGTTCCGGCCGAAGGCCCCGGCGCCGCTTGTCCGTCGGCGAACCGACGAGGAAGAGTAGGAGCACCGCCGGCCGGCGATCGTGTCCAACTCCCCGCACAAGAGAGGACATTGCCATGACCGACGACGTGTACGAGCCCCCGGTGATGATCGAACTCGGCGACTTCGCGGACCTCACCCGGGGCTTCGACATCGGCAACCAGTCCGACGTCCACGGCTACTACCTCGCCCCCTGAGGACCGCGCCGTGAACGGCCACCGGCGGACCTGGTTCGTGGTCCTGCCGGACACCGACGCAGCAGCCGCGGTGGCCGCGGTGTGGGGCACGGCCGAGCGCCGTGCCCTGCACCACCCCAGCGGCCGCCCCTGGATCCTCGGCCACTGGCCGGCCGACGAGGCGGTCACCGCCCGGGCCGGACCGGTCGCCCTGGCCGTGTTCGGCACCAGCGACACCGACACCCACCAGCTGCGCCGCCGCGCCGAACACCTCCGCGACCCGCGCGACGCCCTCGCCCTCACCCACACCGACGGCCCGGCCGGCAGCCACCACCTGATCGCCACCGTGCACGGCACCGTCACCGCACGCGGCTCGCTGTCCGGACTCCACCGCCTCCACCTGGCCGAGGTCCACGGCGTCCCCGTCCTGTCGGACCGGGCCGACGTCCTGGCCGCCGCGGCCGGCCTCGCCCCGTCCACCGAACGCCTCGCCCTGCGCCTCGCCCACCCCCTGCCGCACCCCGCCGACACCCTGCCCCTGTGGCCCGGCATCACCCCCGTGCCACCGCACCACACCGCCCTGCTCGCCCCCGGCCACCCCGCCCGCACCCTCGCCCACTGGCAGCCGCCCGCCCCCGAACGACCCCGCGCCGAAGCCGCGACGGCCCTGCGCCACGCCCTGCACCGCGCCGTCGCCGCCCGCACCCGCGACGGCGGCCTCGTCGCCGCCGACCTGTCCGGCGGCCTCGACTCCACCCCCCTGTGCTTCCTCGCCGCCACCGGCCCCGCCGAGCTGCTCACCGTCACCATCGGCTCCCTCGACCCCCACCACGAGGACGCCCCCTGGGCCGACCGCGCCGCCCGCCACCTGCCCGGCACCCGGCTCGTCCTGCCCGCCGAGGACCTCCCCGCGATGTTCGCCGACACCGACACCCCCGGCCCCCAGGGCGACGAACCGTTCGCCTGGACCCGCACCAGGGCCCGCGACGAGGCCGTCGCCCGCCTCCTCGCCGCCCGCGGCGCCCGACTGCGGATCAGCGGCGAAGGCGGCGACGAAGTCCTCCAGACCCTCCCCGCCTACCTGCGCACCCTCGCCCCGCGCCACCCCGCCACCGCCGCCCGCCACCTGCGCGGACACCGCGCCCGCCTGCGCTGGAAACTGCCCGACGCCCTCGGCGCCCTCGCCGACCCCCGCCCCTACCCCGCCTGGCTCGCCCACGCCGCCGACCGCCTCACCCACCCCGCGCCGCCCACCACCCAACTCCTCGGCTGGGGAACCGAACCCCGGCTGCCGCCCTGGGCCACCCCGCACGCCGCCGCCCTGGTCCGCGACCAGCTCAAGGCCCTGCGGGGCGCCCGGCCCCTGGCCCCGCAGCACGCCCAGCACCAGGTCCTGCGCATGGTCCGGCACAGCGCCTCCGCCATGCGCCAGCTCGTCGACGCCACCGCCCGCGCCGGCACCCCGTACAGCACACCCTTCCTGGACGACCAGGTCCTCGACGCCTGCCTGGCCGCCGACCCCGCCACCCGCGGAACCCCCTTCGCCTACAAGCCCCTGCTCACCACCGCCCTCGCCCCGGACGTCCCCGCCGACCTCCTGCGTCGCACCGGCAAGGGCGACTTCACCCCCGACGCCCACCAGGGCCTCGCCCGCCACCGCGCCCGAATCGCCGCCCTCACCGAGGACAGCGCCCTGGCCCGCGCCGGCCTGATCGACCCCGACGCCCTGCGCCAGGCCTGCCTCGGGCTCTACCCCACCGGCACCCCCTACGCCGCCCTGGACGCCACCCTCGCCTGCGAACACTGGCTGCGCGCCCACGGCAGCCGCCACCGCACCGCCACCACCACCGGAGGGACCTGATGCCCGCCCAGCTGCGCCCCGACGTGACGCTCACCCCGACCGACGACGGCGCCGTCCTGCTCGACGAGCGCTCCGGCCGCTACTACCAGCTCAACCGGACCGCACTGCTCGTCCTGCGCTCCCTGCTGGACGGCCGCACCGCCGAGGAGACCGCCGCCGACCTCAGCGCCCGCCACCCCGTCACCGCCGACCGGGCGCGCGCCGACGTCGACCGGCTGCACGAGACCCTGCGCACCGCCGGACTGGTCACCACCGGACCGGGCGCCGGCGGACAGAGCACCACCGGACCGGGCGCCGGTGGACCGGACGGCACGGGAGCGGGCACGGCCGGATGAGCCTGTACGCCCACGCCACCCGCGCCGGCCGCCCGCCCTGGCACCGGCGGCCCGCCGCCCTCGCGGCGATCGGCGCGGCCCGGCTGATCGAGCGGCTCCCCCCGGCCCGCATCCGCCGGGTGATGCTCGCCCTGCGCCGCGGCGCCCGGCCCGCCGACCGCGCCGAGGCCCTCGCTGCCCGGCAGGCCGTGGTCGCCCTCAGCATGCGCTGCGCCGGCCAGGGCTGCCTCCAACGCTCCATCGCCACAGCCCTGTTGTGCCGCACCCGGGGCACCTGGCCGACCTGGCGCACCGGCGTGCGCACCGCCCCGTTCCGCGCCCACGCCTGGATCGAGGCCGAGGGCGGCCCCGTCGACGAGCCCGCCGAACTCGCCCACTTCCACCCGCTGATCACCATCGCCCCGGAGCCCCGGCCGGGCTGGTGACCGGCGGAGGGCCGCGCGGGAAGTCGGCCCGGCTTCCCGCGGGCGGCCGGGGGCGCTACCGGTGCGGGGACGGGACGCCGGCGGCGCGCAGCCGGGCCTCGGTGAGCGCGGTCAGCCGGGCCGAGACCGGGGCCTGGTCGTCGCGGTGGCGGTCGATCAGCCGGTACTGGGTGGCGGCCCTGGCCCAGGCGCGCAGGCCGGCCGGGTCGCCCAGCAGGGCGGGGTTGGCGAGGTAGTGGTCGGCCATGGCGGCGGCGAGCTCCTCGACCCTCGGATCGTCCGGCTCCCAGGCCTCGGCCTCCTGGCCGCGTCTGGTCAGCTCGACGAACCCCGGGTCGTCCAGGCGCAGTTCGAGCTGGGCGAGGAGGCCGTCGAAGCCCTCCGGCACCAGCGCCCGCGCCAGCACCAGGGCCTCGCGCTGCGCCGCCACGTAGTCGGGGCCGAAGCCGAGCCCGGGCATCCGCTCCAGGACCGCGCAGGCGCGGTCGGGCAGCAGGGCCCGGTCGCCGTCGGCGAGCCGGTGCAGGGTGTCGCGGCGCGCGGTCAGTTCCGTGATCCGCTCGGTCAGGCGCCGCTCCACGTCGGCGAGGGCGGTGGCGAACCGCTCGCCGTCGGCGTCGAGCAGCGGCCCGACCTCCGCCAGCGGCACCCCGGCGGCGGCCAGCGTCCGGACCTGCACCAGCCGCAGCAATTCGCCCGACCCGTACCGCCGGTAGCCGGAGGCGTCGCGCAGCGGCTCCTCGACCAGCCCCTGCCGGTGGTAGTGCCGCACCGTCTTCACCGTGACGCCGACGTACGCGGCCGCCTGCCCGATCGTGACTCCGTTTGCCATCCGTTCAGCCTGCCGTACGACCGGATGCCGTGGGGCCGGGCCCGGTGCCGAACACCTCGTCGACGAGCCGTCGCTGGGCGCTCTGGAACGCCGCGGCGACGGACACGTCGGCGTCGTCCACGTAGGTCAGCCCGGCGGTCAGGGTGGTGCCGCCGTCCGGCGAGCCGTACATCAGCGCGGCCGAGCCGATGGTGGCGCCGTTGTGGTGGAAGACGGTGCCCGTGTCCGTGGCCTGGGCGAAGATCCCCAGCCCGTAGCCGACCGTCGCCTCCGGCGCGCGCATCTCGGCCAGCAGGCCGGGCGGCAGCAGCCGGCCGCCCATCAGCGCGGAGAAGTACACGTGCAGGTCCCGGGTGGTCGAGATCATGTCGCCGCCGCCCGAGACCCAGGACGGGTTGTGCCGGGTGACGTCGACCGTCCGCTCCCGCCCGGCGTCCTCGTAGCGGTAGTAGCTGCGGCCGTGCGGCTCGGGCACCTCCGGCGAGGCGCCCGGGGCCACCGTCCCGGTCAGCCCCAGCGGCTCCAGGACCAGCCGCCGCAGCTCCTCGGCGAACGGCCGGCCGGTGACCCGCTCGACCACCAGCCGGGCCAGCACGTAGTTGGTGTTGGCGTAGCTCCAGCGCGCCCCCGGCGCGAACCGCGCCGGCCGGGACAGCGACAGCCGCACCAACTCCTCGGGCCGGTAGGTGCGGAAGCGGTCCTCCACCCACTCCCGGCCCCGCCACGGAACCCCCGGCACGAACGTCCCGTCCTCCTCCAGCTCGCCGGTGTGGTTGAAGATCCCGCTGGTGTGCTGGAGCAGCATCCGCACCGTGATCCGCCGGTCCAGCCCGAACCCGGGCAGGTGGTCGCCGGCCGGGTCGTCCAGGGCCAGCCGGCCCTCGGCCACCAGCATCAGCACCGAGGTCGCGATGAAGCTCTTGGTGACGCTGCCGACGCGGAAGTGCCCGTCGGCCGGCGGCCTCTCCTCGCGGCCCAGCTCGCGGGACCCGGCGGTGCCGACCCACTCGCCGTGCGCGTCGTTCACCCGCACCTGCACGCCGAGGAAACCGGATCCGGCGATCTCCTCGACCGCCCGTCGCAGCTCCGGGCGGTCCGGGCCGTGGGTGGAGCGGTGGGTGGTGGACATGCTGCCCCCTCGTATCGCGGGGCCCGCGTCGTCGTCGGGCCCGATGGGAGGAGCCTCCACCCTGACCCAAGGTCAACCTCAACCGTGTTCCGGCTCACAGGCGCGGCCCGCCCACGCGAGGCGGGAGGCGCGGGAGGCGGGGTGCGGCGCCGGGTGGGTGGGCGGGGGAGCCCGGAGGCCGGGGCCGCCGTCGGCACGATCGGGAAGGCGGCGGCCCCGGCCCCGGTACGGGTTTCCGTACGGGCGGGGCATCGACCGCGGGGTTGCCCGTACGGCTGCGGTCGGCACCCATTCCACGACTTCAACAGGACTTGAAGTCAAGCCCCGCCCGAGGCGAGGCCCCGCCCGAGGGTGCCGCTCCGGGGCCGGGTAGCCTCGCTCCCGGCGGGGGCCCGCGGGGGACGGACACGTACACAACGGACAAGACGGACAGGGGCGGGCGGATGACGGAGCAGCACACGTACTGGCGGGCGTCGGACGGTTCGGCGGTCAGCGCCAGCCAGGCGCACATCGTGTGGACCAGGGCGGCCTACCCGGCCCTGGTGGAGGTGGCGCGCCGCTACCACGCGGTGATCAGCTACCCGGACCTGGCCGAGGCGGTGCAGGAGGCCTCGGGGGTGCGCACCCGGATCAACCAGCGGCACTGGATAGGCAAGGTGCTGGCCCTGGTGATCCGTGAGGCGCACCGGCGCGGCGACCCACCGCTGACGGCCCTGGTGGTGCACGCCACCGACGGCAAGGTCGGGCCCGGCTACCAGGAGGTGCTGGCGGTGGCCGGACAGCCGCCGGTGGCCGCCGAGATGGACCGCGAGCAGCACGCGGCCGCCGCCCGCCTGGCCTGCTACCGGCACTTCGCCGCCGACCTGCCCGCCGACGGCGGCACGCCCGCCCTGGCCCCGCGCCTGCGGGCCTCGGTGGAGCGCAAGGCCGCCGTCGCCGCGCCGCCGCGCCCGCCGGCGATCTGTCCGAGCTGCTTCCTGGAGCTGCCCGCGACGCGGGTGTGCGACTCCTGCGGGGCGACCGTCGCGCCCTGAGCACCACCGGTGAGCGGACGTCCCGCGCGGACATCCGGAGCGGAGGCCCCGGGCGGACGCCACGTCACACGGCGGCGGGCAGCCGCCCGGGCATCTGCCAGCCCTCGGCGAGGCGGGAGGGGGCCAGGCGCCGCCCGTCGCCGAAGAACTCGCAGAACTTCATGATCAGCGGGTCCCAGCCGACCGGGTCGACGTAGTGGTCGCTGCCGGGCACCAGCAGGCCCTCCTCGACGTGGGCGCGCACCACCGTCACCTCGAAGGCGGTGCGCCCGCCGCCCGCCAGCGCCGTCGCCGACTCCACCCGGCACTCCAGCTGCACCGGGCACTCGGCGGCGCGCGGCGCCCGCACCAGCTCGCCGGGCACCTCGGTCAGCCCGGCGGCCTCGAACTTGCGCCGCTCGTGGCGGTAGCCCTGCCGCAGCCGGTACTCGGCGATCCGCGGCTTGGCGGTCAGCAGCGCGAGGGCGTCCACCGCGTCCACCTGCGCGGAGGACGCCAGGTTGAGCACGCACTCGCCCTCGCGCCGCAGGTTCTCGGCGGTCTGCGAGCTGTCGCCCAGGCCGAGTACGCACGACTGCCCCAGCCACCAGGCCGAGGACATCGGCATGAGGTTGGCGCTGCCGTCCTCGTTGCGCGAGCCGATCAGCACCACGGGGGTGCCGAAGTACAGGACCTTGAGATCGATGACCTTGTGCACGGGAGACTGCCGTCCTCGGGAAATGGGGAACCGTTGCCGGTCACCGACTCTGCCGCCGCCCGGACGGGGGCGCTGGCGGTGATCGGACATCGAGTTCCGGAGGATGTGACTCCGGTTTCCCGAGGACGGCGTCCCCGTCCCGGCGACGGGCGGGACGCGGCGGCCCGCCGTCAGCCCACCGGCCCCCGGGCGGAGACCAGCCGGGCCCGGCCGTCGCGCAGCCGGTAGGACAGGCCCACCACGGCCACCTTCCCCTCGGCGATCCGCGCCGCCAGCGCCTGCGAGCGCTCCACCAGCAGGTCCACGGTCTGGCGGATGTGCTCGTCCACGATCCCGTCCCGGTCCTCGATGCCCGCCGCCCTGGCGGACAGCACGCTCGGGGTCACCCGCTCCACCACGTCCCGGACGAAACCGCCCGGCAGCTGCCCCTGCTCCAGGGAGTCCAGCGCCGCCGCCACCGCACCGCAGGAGTCGTGCCCCAGCACCACCACCAGCGGGCAGTCCAGCACGCTCACCCCGTACTCGATGCTGCCCAGCGCCTCCGCGCCGGTGACGTGCCCGGCGGTGCGCACCACGAAGAGGTCGCCCAGGCCCTGGTCGAAGATGATCTCGGCGGCCAGCCGGGAGTCCGAGCAGCCGAACAGCACCGCGAAGGGCCGCTGCGCCGGGGCGAGCGCCGCGCGGCGCCCGGCGTCCTGGTTGGGGTGCTCGGGGTTGCCCGCCACGAACCGGGCGTTGCCCTGCATCATCACCCGCAGCGCCTGGGCGGGGTCGGTCAGGAAGTCGTCCGTCGGACCGTCGAGCCGGGTGGGCTCGGGGCTGGGTATCGGTGTGGGGATCATGCCTGCACCCTAGATCGCCGCAGGTGGAGCCCGCAGCCGGGGGTCAAGGGCCGGACGGCCCCATGGACGGTCCCGAACGGCCCCGTACGGCCGTGTACAGCCCCGTACGGCCCTGTTCGGTCCGTCCCGGGCGGCTACCGGGCTACCGGGCCGGCGGTTCCGGGGCGGGGCGCAGGGCGAGGACGGTGACGTCGTCGCGGCTGCTCCCGCCGCTCCAGCGCCGGGCCCGCCGGTCCAGGGCCTCGGGCAGGGCGTCGGCGGGGACGGCGGCGAGGTCGGCCAGGCCCCGTTCGACCGGGTAGAACGCGCCGGAGGCGTCCTGGGCCTCGGTGATGCCGTCGGTGAGCAGCACCAGCACCCCGTCCCCGGGCAGTGTGAAACGCCGCTCGGGGCGCGGTTCGCCGGTGGCGGCCAGGGCGGCGAGGCCGAGCGGGAGCCCGGCGTCCAGGGGGACGGGCTCCACCCGGCCGTCGGGGCGCAGCAGGTAGGGGGAGAGGTGGCCGCAGTTGACGGCCCGCACCTCGGTGGCGCGGCCCTCGTCGTCGGTGCCCCCGTCGTTGCTGTCCGGGGCGCGGACGCAGAGCACGGTGGCCGTGACGAACCGTTCCTGCTCGCCGCTCTGCTCCGCGTAGGCGTTGTGCCGCTCCACCGCCGCCTCCAGGGCGTCGGCGACGGCGGTCAGCCGCGGCTCGCGGAAGGCCGCCTCCCGGAAGGCGCTCAGCACCGCGAAGCCCGTCCCGATCGCGAGCAGGCCCTTGCCCTGGACGTCGCCGACCAGCACCCGGGTGCCGTGCGGGGTCTCGGCGACGTCGTACAGGTCGCCGCCGACCATGGCGTCCTGCTCCAGCGGCCGGTACAGCCCGTCCAGGCGCACGTCCGGGGTGGTGACGGGCAGCGGGCGCAGCAGCTGGCGCTGGAGGGCGACGGCGACCTGCCGCATCCGCGACAGCTGCCGCTCGCGCCGCACCCGCCGCGCGCACAGGCCGATCACGGCGGCCTCGGCGGCGACCACGCCCAGCAGGGTGCCCAGGCGGGCCGGCAGGTCCCCGGGCGGGAACAGCACCGAGTGGGCCACCACCACGGCGGTCACCCACACCGAGGCCGCCACCGTCTGGGCCACGGTGCCCAGGCCCGCCAGCAGCGCGGGCAGGAACACCAGCAGCAGCACCAGGCGGGCACTGGTGCCGCTGACCGCCTGGACGAGCAGCACGGCGACGGTCGCGGCCAGCACGCCGAGCACCACCGCCCGGTTGCCGGGCGCGCGCGGGGCGGTGGGCTGCTCGTCCTCGCCGTCCACCCCTGTCGCCCTCTCCGCCGTCCGGCCCCCGCTCCAGGGTGGTCGGCGCGGCGGGGCGGGCGCGAGCGGGCTGCGCCGGGCGGGGGACGGGGTGGACGGATGGGCCGGGCGTCGTCTGTCGGTGGCAGTCGGTACCGTGGCCGGTGTGTCGTCCCCGTCCTCGACCTCGTCTTCTACCTCGTCCCCGTCCGCGGGCCGCGTGCCGCTCGACGACCTCGTGCGGCTGCGCCGGGCCCGGGACCGGATGGACCGCGAGTACGCGCAGCCGCTGGACGTGCCGGCGCTGGCCCGCACCGCGCTGATGTCCTCCGGCCACTTCTCGCGCAGCTTCCGCGCCGCCTACGGCGAGACCCCGTACACCTACCTGATGACCCGCCGGATCGAGCGGGCCAAGGCGCTGCTGCGGCGCGGGGACCTGAGCGTGACCGAGGTCTGTATGGCGGTGGGCTGCACCTCGCTGGGCTCCTTCAGCACCCGCTTCACCGAGCTGGTCGGGCAGAGCCCCAGCGCCTACCGGGCCCGCGACCACGAGCAGGGCGCGGCGATCCCGGCCTGCGTCGCCAAGATCGGCACCCGCCCGGTGCGGCGCGCGGAGGCCAAGGAGGCCAAGGGGGCCAAGGGGGCCAAGGAGGCCAAGGGGAACGGGAGCGACGGCGGCCCCGGTGCTCCCGTAGCGTGACGGGCATGAGCATCGAACTCGCGCAGTGCTTCATCGCCGTCGACGACCACGACCGGGCGCTCGCCTTCTACCGCGACGTCCTCGGCTTCGAAGTGCGCAACGACGTCGGCTTCGAGGGCATGCGCTGGGTCACCGTCGGCTCGCCCGACCAGCCCGGCGTGGAGATCGTCCTGGAGCCCCCGCTGGCCGACCCGCACGCCTCCGAGGCCGACCGCCGGGCCGCCGCCGAACTCCTCGCCAAGGGCCTGCTGCGCGGCGTCATCTTCCGCACCGACGACTGCGACGCCACCTTCGAGCGCATCCGGGCGGCCGGCGCCGAGGTCCTCCAGGAGCCGATGGACCAGCCCTACGGGGTGCGCGACTGCGCCTTCCGCGACCCGTCGGGCAACATGCTGCGCTTCAACCAGCCGCGTACGGCGTAGCCGGGCGGGGGCGTGAGGCCTGAGGCTCAGGCGGTCCGGGCGGGCAGCGTGCGGGCGGGCAGCGGGTAGTCGGGCAGGGCGATGTCGCCGGCCTTGGCGAACTGGGCGGCCAGCACGGGGCGCAGCGGCCAGCGGCCCATCCAGCGCATGGAGGCGGCGCGCAGGCGGATCGCCAGGGCGCTGTCCGGGGCGTAGCCGCCCAGGCCGCCGGGCGGCAGCTCCTGGGCCCGGGTGGCGTAGGGGCGCATCAGCTCCTCGTAGCGGGCGAAGGCGGTACGGAAGTCGCCCGCGGCGGCGGCGAGTTCACCGGCCAGCAGGTAGGCGCCGACCAGGGCGAGGCTGGTGCCGAGGCCGGTCAGGGGGCTCGGGCTGTACCCGGCGTCGCCGAGCAGGGCGACGCGGCCGCGGCTGTAGTGGTCGAGGTGGACCTGGCCGAAGGTGTCGAAGGCGAAGTCCCCGGCGGTGCGCATCCCGGCGAGCAGCCGGTCCACCTCCCAGCCGGCGCCGGCGAAGCGCTCGGCGAGCAGGCGCCGCTGGGCGGCGGTGTCGCGGCGGTCGTAGGCCGCGGGTGCGCGGCGCAGGCCGAGGGAGGCCTTGACCTCGCCGGGCAGCCGGCCGGGGCGGGCGCCGGCGACCAGGCCGCCGGGGGCGTTGTACATCAGGAACCAGCCGTCGAGCTCGCGGGCGAGGGCGGGGTCGTGGACGGTGAACCAGGCGTGGCAGCCGCCGAGCGGCCGGTAGTGGGTGCCGTCTGTGCCGTCTGTGCCGTCGGGGTCGTCGGGGTCGTCGCCGGGGCGGAAGGCGAGGCGGCGGACGGCGGAGTGCAGCCCGTCCGCGCCGACGACCAGGGCGAAGCGGCGGGCGGGGGCGTTCTCGAAGGTGACGGTGACGCCCCCGGCGTCCTGGTCGAGCGCGGTGACGGTGTCGTCCCAGAGGTACTCGACGCCGTCGGTGGCCTCGCGCAGCAGGTCGGCGAGGTCGCCGCGGAGGATCTCGATCTCGGAGACGATGCCCTCGCCGTCGAACAGCCCGACGGGTATCCGGGCGGTGGCCCGCCCGCGCCGGTCGACCAGGGCGATGCCGTGCTGTTCGACGCGCAGCGCGCGGGCCCGCTCCATCAGCCCCATCCGCTCGATCACGGTGCGTCCGGCGCCGCGCAGGTCGACGGCCTGCCCGCCGGGGCGCGGGCCGGCGGCGCGCTCGACGACGGTGGGGGTGAAGCCGTGGCGGCGCAGCCAGTAGGCGAGGGCGGGGCCGGCGATCCCGGCGCCGGAGACGAGGACGTCGGTGGCGGGGCGGTCGGCGGCAGGGACGTCGGTGGCGGGGGCATCGGTGCCCGTCGGGTGGTCCAGGTGTTCCATGCCGCCGAATGTACGCCGTACGCGTCGGCGCCAACAAGCCTTGCCGTAGGGCTATTTGAGACTGGTGCACTAGTGCGGTGGGGTGCTCCGGGGCAGGTCCGGCGGCGCGCGGGGGCGTTCGTGCGGGCAGACGGCCCGACGGGTGCACTAGTGCGGCACCATGGTGCGATGGAGAGCACTCGACAGACAGTCAGTTCCGGCTCGCCCCTCGAACCGCGGATCGGCTTCTCCCGCGCCGTGCGCAAGGGCAACCACGTCGCGGTCGCGGGCACCGCCCCGATCAGCGAGCAGGGCACGACGGTCGGCCAGGGCGACGTCTACGCCCAGACCGTCCGCTGCCTGGACATCGCCGAGGCCGCCCTGCGGGAGGCGGGCGCCACCCCCACGGACGTCGTACGGACCCGCGTCATGCTCACCGACATGAGCCAGTGGCGGGAGGCCGCGCGCGCCCACGGCGAGCGCTTCGCGCAGATCCGCCCGGTCACCACCTTCGTGGAGGTGTCGCGCTTCATCGACGAGCGCTGGCTGGTGGAGGTCGAGGTGGACGCGGTGATCGGCTAGCCGGCGGGGGCGGCCGGCGGGCCGGGCTGCCGGGGCCCGGCGGGCAGAGGTCGTCGGGGTAGGGGCGGCCGGGGCGGAATGAAAGGCGGGACGGGTGCTGTTGTCGCTGGTCGAGATACCCCCACCCGTATTTTTTCGGGCCTCCGGACCTCCCGGACACCCGAGAACGGAGCACCACGTGAACCGCCCCGCCGAAGCCGTACGGCCCGCCGCCCCGCCCCCCGACGCCCCCGGCAGCGGCGGCGCCCCCGAGAACGGCCGACCCGGGCCGCTCGGCCGCCTCGGGGTGTGGTCCACCCGGCACTTCAAGGCCGTCCTGGTCGGCTGGCTGATCGTCGTCATCGGCCTCGGCGCCTTCGCCCCCAAGGTCACCAGCGCGCTGTCCGGCGCCGGCTGGCAGGCCGACGGCTCCCAGTCCGTCCAGGTCCGCGAACTCGCCGAGCGGCACTTCGCCGGCAACGCCTCCTCCGCGATCCAGATCGTCGTCGCCGCCGACCGCCCCGTCACCGACCCGGCCGTCCAGAAGGTGATCACCGAGGCGCACGACCTCGCCGCCGCCGACCCGCGGGTGTCCACCGTCGTCACGCCCCAGCCCGGCGCCACCATCAGCCCCGACGGCCGCACCGCCGTCCTGCTCGCCGGCGCCGCCGCCTCGCCCGACGACATGGTCCGCGCCGCCGACGACCTCAAGGGACCGCTCGGCGCCCTGTCCACGGACGGCGTCAGCGTCCACGCCACCGGCGCCTCCGTCCTGTGGAGCGACTTCAACAAGGCCAACCACGACGCCATGATGAAGTCCGAGGTCATGTCCTGGCCGGTCACCCTCGCCATCCTGGTGCTCGCCTTCGGCTCCCTCGTCGCCGCCGGACTGCCCCTGCTGCTCACCATGGCCGGCCTCGCCGCCTCGGCCGGCTCCCTCGTCCTGATCAGCCACCTCTTCCCGGTGTCCGTCTGGGCGATGAACTTCGCCATGATGTTCGCCCTGGCCCTCGGGATCGACTACGCGCTCTTCCTCGTCATGCGCTTCCGCGCCGCCCGCCGGGCCGACGGCCGCGCCGCCCGCCGCGCCGACGAGGGAGCCGTGCGCGCCGTCGCCGAGACCATGGACACCGCCGGCAAGGCCGTCCTGCTCTCCGGCGCCACCGTCCTGGTCAGCCTCTCCGCCGTGATGCTCGTCCCCTCCCCGGCGTTCCGCTCGATGGCCGGCGGCATCATGCTCGCCGTCCTGTTCGTCCTCGCCGCCACCCTCACCCTGCTGCCCGCCGTCCTCGGCCGCCTCGGCCACCGCGTCGACGCCCTCTCCCTGCCCTGGACCAAGTCCACCCCACCCGCCTCCCCGCGCTTCGCCGCCTGGGGCGAACGCCTCTGGAAGCACCCGCTGCGCTACGGCGCCCTCGCCCTCGCCGCACTGATCGCCCTCGCCGCCCCCGTCATCGGACTGCGCACCGCGATGCCGTCCATCACCGTCCTGCCCGAGGACGCCAGCGCCCGCGCCGGCTACACCGCCGTCCAGCAGGCCTTCGGCCCCGGCGCCCCCGGCACCCTGCAGATCCTCACCCCCACCGACCGCGCCGCCGAGGTCGCCGCCCGGGTCGCCACCACCCCCGGCATCGCCGCCGCCATGCCCGCCCAGGCCGCCGCCGACGGCTCCGGCTGGTCGATGATCCAGGCCGTGCCCACCGTCGACCCCTCCAGCCCCGACCTCTCCGGCACCGTCCACACCCTGCGCGCCGAACTGCCCGCCGACACCATGGTCGGCGGCGCCGCCGTCGAGAACCTCGACCTGCAGCACCTGCTCACCGAGAAGACCCCGCTGGTCATCGGCGTCGTCATGGCCCTCGGCTTCCTGCTGCTCCTCGCCGCCCTGCGCGCCCCGCTGATCGCCGCCCTCGGCACCGCCGCCAGCCTGCTGTCCACCGGAGCCGCCTTCGGCGTCGCCCGCCTGGTCTTCCAGGACGGCCACGGAGCCGGCCTGCTGGGCTTCACCCCGCAGGGCTTCCTGGACGGCTGGGCACCGGTGTTCTTCTTCGCGATGATCTTCGCCATCGCGATGGACTACACCGTCTTCCTCCTCGCCTCCGCCAAGGAGCACTACGAACGCACCGGCGACCCCAAGGCCGCCATGACCGGGGCCCTGGCCCACTCCGGCCGGGTCGTCTTCGCCGCCGCCGGCGTCATGGTCGCGGTGTTCTTCACCTTCGCCCTGTCCGGCCCGCTCCCGCCCAAGGAGATGGGCATCGTCCTCGGCACCGCCGTCCTCCTCGACGCCGCCCTGGTCCGCCTCGTCCTGCTCCCCGTCCTGCTGCGCCTGACCGGGCACGCCGCCTGGCACACCCCCCGCCTGCTGGACCGGGTACTGCCGCGGATCACCTTCTCGCACGGCTGACGGCCCGCCCGTCCCCGTGCGGCCCCTGCCTCCGGCGACCCGCCGGGGGCAGGGGCCGACCGTTGCGGCCACCGGGTACCCGCTTCGCACCGCCGGTCCGGCGTCAGGCTCAGGGCGTGGGCGTGGGCGTGGGGCCGGCGGTCGGGGCGGGGGCGGTCAGGGCGTGGAGCAGGTCCTCGCCGAGGGTGAGGCCGGTGGCGGAGTGGTCGGGCAGCCCGTAGTCGCCGTACCAGTCGGCCGGGGCCTCCGGGTGCGGGCCGCTGACCGCGACCCGGCCCCGGCCGTACGGGGCGACGGCGGCGGCGGTGCGGCCGTTGGGGTAGCGGGCGAGGACGTCCGTGCCCGGGCCGTCGACGTCGAAGTACGGGCCGTCCTGGAAGTACATCCGCTGCGGGCGGCCGCGCCACAGGACGTCGACCAGGCCGTCCTGTTCGTCGGTGACGGTGGCGTCCGGGGAGCGGATGTACTCGCCGGAGTCGCCGGGCAGGAGGTCGAAGCCGGGGTCGCCGGCCAGGTAGCCGCCCATGCACAGCCCCAGGTAGCGGCCGCCGCCGCGCACGTAGGCGCGCACCAGGTCCGGGGAGAAGCCCGGGTCGCGGGCCAGCAGGTCCCACGCGGTGCCCACCTCCTGCCCGTTGGTGCCGCCCGGCTGCACGTACACCGCCGCGTCGGCCAGCGCCGCCGGGCCGAACCGCACCCGCTCCCGGGGCCCGATGAACCGCACCGCGAACCCGGCCCGCTCCAGCAGCCCCCGCGCCGCCTCCGGGCACCCGTCGCAGGCGGCCGGCCCCCGGTACACCAGCGCCGTCGGCCGCTCCTCGCCCCGTTGCGGCAGGGACCTCTCCGCCGGCTCGCCGCCGCACCCCGCCGTCACCAGCACCGCCGCCGCCACCAGTCCCAGCACCCGCCCGACCCGCACTCCCGCCACCCCTCCCGAAGGCCCCGCGCGGCCGCCCCTCGCCGTCCGCCGTGACGACGCTACGGCCCGCCGGGCGCGCACCGGGCGCGCGCCCCCCGATCGGGCGACCCCGTGCGGTCGGGGTTGACGCGCGGGGGTGCGGAGACACCGATGGCCCCCGCGCCGCCCCGAGGGCACAATGACCTGGTCCGACGGGCGGGAGGGGACCCATGGGGAAGACGGACGGCCTGCGGGGCGGGCGCGGACGGGCGGCCGGCGCGCTGCTGCTGCGCGGCCTGCTCGCCCTGCTGGGACTGGCGGTTGTGGCGTTCGGCTTCGTCCGGTTCGACGCCGCGTACGACGCCCGCGGCGCCTACCTCGACGCACCCGCCTGCGGGGCCCGGGCCGCCGGGCCGCAGGAGGACTGCCTGCGCTCGGAGAGCGGCCGGGTGACGAGGAAGTGGGCGGACCCGGGCAACGACTCGACCTCGTACGGGATCGCGGTGGCGCGGGAGAACGGGCCGAGCGACACCTACCCGGTCAGGGAGTCGTTCTACGACGCCGTGGACGTCGGCTCCGTGGTCGAGCTGAGGTTCTGGCACGGCCGGGTCGCCGACATCGCCTACCAGGGCCGCCGCACCGAGCCGCCGAGCACCCCGTGGCTCGCCATGACCGGGGTCGCGCTGCTGGTCGGCGCGGGCACGACGCTGCTGGTCCGCGGCCTGACCGGGACGTTCCAGAGCGAGGGCGACTGGCGGGTCCCGCTGGGAACCGCGATCTCACTGTTCCTCGCCACCGGGTTCGGCGGCGCGCTGATGCTGTCCCAGCACTGGCCGTGGGGCCTGGCGATGGCCGTGGCGGCGGCGGCCTGGCTGGCCGCCGCCGCCCTCGCGGTGGTGCTGGCGCTGCTCTGAGCACACCCGCCGGACGGGTGCGGTGATCAGAGGGAGGCGCTGATCGAGGTGCCGGTGTGGTTGCCGGGCACGGCGGTGAGGTCGAGGTACTCCGGGGCGGTCCAGGTGCCGTCGCCGTGACGGGAGGTCAGCAGCACCCTGTTGTCGGCGGTGGTGACGGCGAACCGGGCGTCGGTGTCGACGGGCGCGGCGCTGACGCTGGTCCCGGCGGCGCCGGCGAGGGAGTCGAACGGCCGCCAACTTCCGTTCGCGTAGCGCACGGTGTGGTACTGCCCGCCGCTCGTGACGACGGCGACGTCGAGGTCCCTGTCCTGCGGGGTGACGGCGACGCCGGTCACCGGCGCGGTGGCCCCGGCGGCCCCGGCGACCGACGTCCAGGAGGACCAGGCCCCGGAGGCGAAGCGACGGGTGTGGGAGACCTTCCCCCCGGACACGGCGGCGATGTGCAGCTCCCCGCCGCGGACGCCGGCGGTGGCGATCGACGTGATGCCGGTGAGCGGCCCGGTCTCGTCGGTGACCACCCCGAAGACGCTCCACCGGCCGTTCGCGGGGCGGCTGCTGTGCAGGAGCCGCCCGTTCGCCACGACGACGATGTGCAGGGCGCCGTCCACGTTGGCGATGGAGACCTGGGTGATGCCGCCGAGGTCGGCGACGGTGGTGTTGAGGTCGACGAACTTCTGGCCCCAGCCGCCGTCCAGGTTGTGGACGGCGTAGTGCAGGTGCCCGTCACCGCCGAGCGCGAGGACGTGGGTGTCGCCGTCGATGCCGACCGAGGAGACGGCGCGCACACCGCCGATGTTCCCGGCCGCCGCCTGGACGTCCTCGTACGGCGTCCACGAACCGTCGTAGAGACGGGTCGTGAGGTACAGGTCGGCGTCGCCGCGCACCAGGGCCCGGGTCTTCCAGCCCCAGGACCTGGCCCGCACCTGCTGGACCCAGCCGGAGACGTCGTCGACCCGGGCGCCGTACGCGCCGGTGCGGGTCTCGCCGGCGGGGGCGCCCAGGCAGCCGCCCTGCCAGGAGCGGGAGGCGACGGCCACCAGCTCGGCCCTGCCGCCCGTCTCGCGGACCACCGGGGCGCCGGTGTCGCCCTTGCAGACCGCCGCGCCGCCCGTGCCGGTGACGCCGAGGCTCGTCGCGCTCACCGTGTCGAGCGAGAACGCGCCGGTGTGCAGCTTCAGCGGCGCCCACTCGTCCTTGGTGCGCCCGTACCCGGGCACCCGCAGCGGCTGCCCGGCGGCGGGGGCGGTGGAGGCGGCCGCGATCGGGGCGATGCCGTCGACGGGCGTCGCGAGGCGGGCCATGACCAGGTCGCGGCCCTGGTACGGCACCAGCTCGGAGACCTCGGACGTCTTGCCGCCGGAGGTGGTCAGGTCGGTGCGGCCGACGGTGGCGGTGGTCTTCCACTTCGGCGCACCGGCGGCCGGGGCCTGCGGCTGCGCCGGGTCGTCGGCGAAGCAGGAGGCGGCGGTGAGCACCCAGTTGCGGTCCACCAGGGCGCCGGTGCAGGTGCGCAGGCCGTCGCCGATCGCCAGGCGGGCGGTGTAGGCGTAGGAGCCGTCGGCGGCGGTGTCGCCGACCACGGCGCCGGCCGGCGCGCAGGTGCCCAGCACGCCGGCGGCGGTGGCCGCGGCGAGTACGCCGGTGCGCCAGGAGCGGGACGGGGTCGTGCGGGGCATGGGGATTCCTCTTCGGGTCAGCGGGCGACGGTCCGCCGGGCGGGGCCGCCGTACCGGGCGTTCGCCGGGGTCGGTACGAGTCGGTGCGGTCAGCCCGTCGTGGGGATCTGGCCGACGATGGACCAGCCGGACCAGGCCCCGTCGCCGGCCTTGGTGGCATGGGCCATGACGCCGTCGGTGCCCTGGCCGAAGACCTCGGCGGTCCGGGTGTCCGGGTTGTAGACCGCGGCGGGGGAGCCGCCGAACTTCCAGCTGCCGGTCATGGTCCAGGCCGACCAGCCGGTGGCGCGGCTCCACGTCGCCCGGTACATGGAGGCGTCGGTGCCGGTGGCGAACAGGTCGAGGGTGTTGGCGGCCGGGTTGTGGAGGATGGCGGGGGTGCCGGCGAACTTCCAGTCGCTGGGGCCGATCACGTACCAGCCGGACCAGCCCTCGCCGTTGGTGTTGTAGAGGTGGGCCATGGTGCCGTCGGTGGTCAGGGCGAAGACCTCGGCGGTCCGGGTGTCCGGGTTGTACACGGTGGTGGGGACGCCGCGGAACTTCCAGGTGCCGGTCATGATCCACGGTGTCCAGCCGCCGGCCCGGTTCCACGTCGCCCGGTAGATGGACCCGTCGGTGCCGGTGGCGAACACGTCGAGGGTGTTGGTGACCGGGT
>NZ_JBHJSJ010000009.1:180889-206242 GCF_042268845.1 Kitasatospora sp. NPDC056273
GATCCACGGTGTCCAGCCGCCGGCCCGGTTCCACGTCGCCCGGTAGATGGACCCGTCGGTGCCGGTGGCGAACACGTCGAGGGTGTTGGTGACCGGATTGTGCAGGACGGCCGGTACGCCGACGAAGGCGCCTCCGGGGTTGAGGGTGAACCAGCCGTGCCAGCCCGCCCCGTCGGTGTTGTAGAGGTGGGCCATGACGCCGTCGGCGCGCAGGGCGAAGACCTCGGCGGTCCGGGTGTCCGGGTTGTAGACGGTGGTGGGGGAGCCGCGGAACTTCCAGTCGGCGGTCATGGTCCAGGCCGACCAGCCGGTGGCGCGGCTCCACGTCGCCCGGTAGATGGACCCGTCGGTGCCGGTGGCGAACACGTCGAGGGTGTTGGTGACCGGGTTGTGGACGACGGCCGGGGAACCGGTGAACCGCGCGCCGTCGCCGAGGACGTACCAGCCGGACCAGCCCTCGCCGTTGGTGTTGTAGGCGTGGATCACGGCGCCGTCGCTCCGCAGGGCGAAGGTCTCGGCGGTCCTGGTGTCCGGGTTGTAGACCGTGCTGCGGCCCCCGGAACGGGCCGCGACCACGGCGGACCAGGCGGAGACGGCCTGCTGGATCCAGCCCCCGAGGTCGTCGACCCGGGTCTCGTACGCGCCGGTGCGGGTGGTCGGGGCCGCGCCGAGGCAACCGTTCTGCCAGGAGCGGCTGTTGACGGCGGCGAGCTCGTAATGGTCGCCGACCTTGCGCAGGGCGGGGCCGCCGGTGTCGCCCTTGCAGACGGCGGCGTCCGCGGGGGCCTTGGCGGCGATGGCAAGGCCGGTCGGGTCGACGGCGCCGACGGTGAAGGCGGCGCTGTGGAGCTTGTCGGGCACCCACTCGGCCTTGGTGCGGCCGTAGCCCGTCACCAGCAGGTCCTCACCGGCGGTGGGGGCGGTGGTGGCGACGGCGAGCGGGGTGATGTCGGTGACGGGAGTGGCGAGCCGGGCCAGGACGAGGTCGCGGTCGGTGCGGGGGACGAGCTCGGCGATGTCCCGGACCTGGCCGGTCGTGGTGGTGGTGAGGTCGGTGCGGCCGATGGTGGCGGTGGCCTTGAGCGCGGGCGGGCCGGCGGGGACGGTCGTCGGCTGGGCGGGGTCGTCGGCGAAGCAGGCGGCGGCGGTGACGATCCAGTACGGGTCGACCAGGGCGCCGGTGCAGGCGCGCTGGCCGTTGCCGATGTCCAGCTTGACGGTGAAGGCGTACGAGCCGGCGAGTGCGGTGTCGCCGCTCAGGGCGGGGGCGGGTGTTGCGGCGAGCAGGGCGGCGGCGAGGACGGCGGCGCTGACCGTCCCGGCGGTCCGTGCGGAGCGCGGGCGGGGCATGGGGAGGTTTTCCTTCGTCGGTGGTCGGGGACGAGCGGACCGTGCGTCACGCGGTGGCGGTGATCTCCAGCAGGCTGAAGATGCGCGCCTGCGGCGGGTCCGCGCTCTCACCGACCGGTGTCCAGGCGTTCTTCGTCACGTTGAAGGACTTGGTCTCGGTGTCCGTTCGCATGTCGAAGCGCACGGCGTAGTCGTTGCCCACGGCGGCGTAGACGGAGGGGAGTTCGAGGCTCAGCCGGCCGGTCGGGCCGCTGATCTGGAAGCAGAACCGGCCGTGGCCGACCGGGTCGGTGGTCTTCATGTTCCGGGCGTTCACTTCGAGCAGGCCGGGGCGGCTGTCGCAGGTGGCGAGCAGGATGTGGCCGTCGCCGCTCTTCAGCCGGATGCCGCGCTCCTGGAAGATCTTGTCGGCCTGGGGGTACGCGAAGTCCTCGACGGCCGGTGGCGGGGTGTCGTCCGCGGTGGCGGCCCCGGCAGGCAGGGGAGCGGCGCCGACCGTGGTCAGACCGGTCAGGGCGACGGCACCGACGACGGCACCGGTGGTCAGGACGCGGAACAAGGTCTTCATGCTGGTGTGGCCTCCTCGTATGGAATTCCACGGGCAAGGGAATAGTGCGATCGAGGTAAACGATGCGCCGAGCCAGTGCGGCATCAGGTGCCTCGCCATTGGATCGGGCGCCTATTGGTATCACGGTCGCCGAGTTCCGCAAAAGGGTCTTGTTCGAGCCAATATTGCGGGCCGAGCGGCCTGCGGCGATCCCCGTCGGAATCCGCCCCTCCGGCCGCAAGGCGAACGAGAGACCCATTCTGACCAGCGCTTTCTCCAACCTGACGGCCTCGTTGTACCCGATCTGCGGCCTGGCTCATGAATTCAACATCGAACCCGTTCGTCCGTGGTCTGTGTGACAGTTCGACGGGCTGGTTCTGATGCCCAAGAAAAGGCTTTGAATTTCGCTTGAAAAGAGCTCAAGGAATCGAGGATAAATGGTCGACAAATTATCCGGAGCCATGCCTCCGCCGACGCTTCGCCGCCGGGCCCGGCTGACCGCGGTGACGGCGCTGTCGCTGGCCATGGCGGTGTTCGGCACGACGGTGGCGGCGGCGATCCCCGCCGATCCGGGGCCGGCGCCGCTGCCCGCGGGCGCGCGCACCCAGGTGGTCGAGGCGTGGATGGCCGGCGGGTCGGCGGTCAAGGACGCCGCGGCGGCCGCGCTGGTCGGCAGCGACGCCGAGATCAGCGGCTTCCTGGCCACCGGTCTGCAGCGGGCGACCATCGAGGACGAGCGCGCCGCGGTCCTGAAGATGCTCTCCCTCTCCGGCGCCGGTGTGCGGGCCGCGGCGCAACAGGCCCTGAACGGCACGGACGCGCAGCTGCACGAGTTCGTGCTGACCGGCTTCCAGGACCCGCTGCAGGAGGACCGGCGCGTGGCCGTGCTGACCACCATCAGCACGGGCGGCCGCGCGGTCCAGGAGGCGGCGCAGAAGGTCCTGCGCGACGGTTCCGCCAAGGCGCTGACGGACTTCCTTGGCGCGGGCCTGGTCGAGGCCCGCGAGGAGGACGACCGGGTCGAGGTCCTCAAGGCCCTGGCGGGCGGCGGCCCCGAGGTGCAGAAGCTCGCGCAGCGGGCCCTGAGCGGGACGGCCGACGACATCGCGGACTTCCTGGAGAGCGGGCTGGAGCTGGCCCGCGCCCGTGACCAGGAGACCCTGACGATCAGTCAGCTCGTCGATGCCGCGACGGAGGCCGGTAAGCGAGCCAAGGCCGAGACCGATGCGGCCAAGGCGGCGGGCGAGCGCGCGCAGGAGGCCTCCCGACTGGCCAAGGAGGCCGCGCAGAAGGCCGCCAAGGAAGCCGAGGAGGCCAAGAACGACCTGGTGAAGGCGGGGCGGGCCGCGAACCGCGCGGCCGAGGCGGCGGAGGGCGCGGCCAACGCCGCGCGGACCGCGATCCAGGCCTCCAACACGGCGGTGGCCGCGGCCCGGACGGCGGCGAACGCGGCCCGCGGCGCGGCCAGTGCCGCGGCGGCCGCGAGTCAGGCCGCCACGCGTGCCTACCAGGCCGCCTCGGCGGCCCGCCAGGACGCCGGCCAGGCCCAGGCGGCCCGCAACGCGGCGCAGGCCGCCCGGGACGCGGCGGCCGGCGCCCGCAGTGCCGCGGACGCCGCCGCGAGCGCGGCCGTCTCGGGCGCGCAGGCCGGGCTCTCCGCGAGCTCCGCGGCCAGCGCTGCGCGCAACGCGGCGGACGCCGCGGACGCGGCGAGTTCGGCCGGGGTGTCCGCCGGCCAGGCCACCGCGCAGTCCCGGCGGGCGTCGGAGGCGGCGGCTGTCGCCCGCAGCGCGTCCGCCGCCGCCGACGCGGCGTCGAAGCGGGCCAACGCGCTGGCCTCCCGGGCGGCTTCGGCCGCGAAGGACGCCCAGGCGGCCGCCAACGGAGCCGCCGCCCACGCGGAGAACGCCGCGAAGGCGGCGGACGAGGCCGCCAACCAGGCGGGCAACGCCCAGGACTGGGCGAACAAGGCCACCGAGCACGCCAACGCGGCGGTGGCCGCCGCGAAGGTGGCGAGCGACGCCGTGGCGGTGGCCCAGAACGTGGAGAAGCTCGCCCGGGAGAGCGAGCAGGAGCAGATCGACGCCGACGCCAAGGTGGGTGTCGAGGAGGCCACGACACTCCGCAAGGCCGCGGCGGCGGAGGAGCGGGCGCGGGAGACCGCCACGACCCGGGCGGCAGCCGTCGACGAGGCCACCCGGCAGCTGGTCGCCAAGGCCGCCGACCCGGCGGTCGACACCGCGGCGGCGGCCGCCGCCGGCCGCCGGGCCGCCGTCAACCTGCTGTCCAGCAGCGGCGCGTGGACCAGCCGGGCCGCCCAGAGCGCGCTCTCCGGTACCGACCGGGAGGTGGTCGACTGGGCCGGGTCGCAGTACCCGAAGGCCCTGCGGCAGGACGACCGGGAGATGACCCTGGTGTTCTCCGCCCTCGGCGGCCCCGGCCTCGCGGAGGCGGCGCAGCAGGCGCTGGCCGCCGACAGCCCGGACCGGATCCAGGCCTTCCTCACCCAGGGCGTCCACGACGTCCAGGCCGAGGACAACCGGGTCCGGGTCCTCAAGCTGATGTACAACGCGGGCAAGGCGGTCACCGCCGCCGCGAACGCCGCGCTGAACGACCGCTCCGCGAAGGCCCTGACCGAGTTCCTGGCCACCGGCTACTGGGAGGCCAAGGCCGAGGACGACCGGGTGTCCGTCCTCACCATCATGGGCCAGGGCGGCCCCACCGTGGCGGCCCTCGGACAGGTCGTGATGTCCGGCCCGGGCTCGATGCAGAGCGACTTCGTCGACTGGGGCCAGTACCGGGCGGCCCAGAAGGACCAGGACACCGCCGCCCACGTGGGGGCGGTCCGGGCGCTGATCGCGAGCGCCGCCCAGATCGCGGCGCAGGCGAACCAGAACGCGGCCGAGGCGTCAGTGGTCGCGGCCCAGGCCCGTTCGGCGGCCCAGGAGGCGGGCCAGTGGGCCGACCGGGCCCGCGCGTCGGCCGACCAGGCCAAGGGCTACGCGGACGAGGCGCGGAACAAGGCCGCGGAGGCCACGGCCTCGGCCACCGCCGCGGCGTCCTCCGCCCAGCAGGCGAAGACCGCCTCGGCCACGGCGAGGCTGGCGAGCCGGCAGGCCAACTACTCCGCGAACCAGGCCGCGGCGTCGGCCCACAGCGCGGTGGCGTCGGCCGCCGGTGCCGCCGCGTCGGCCGGTGAGGCCAGGGCCTCGGCGCTGGCCGCCGGCAAGAGCTCGGAGGAGGCCGGCCGGGCCGCGACCGAGGCCGGGGACATCGCGGCCCGCAAGCGCGAGCAGGAGCAGGCGGCGGAGGCGGCCAGGGTGGCGGAGCAGGCCCGTCAGGACGCCGCGAACCACGTCATCCGCTTCGACAACGTGGCCTACGACACCACCCGGCCGCTGCCGGACCTCGATTCCGTCATCGACCCCCAGGCCCGGGCCCGCAGGTACGCCACGCTGAGCGGCGACCTGAGCACCTGGCTGGGGGGCGTGTCGGTGGCGGCCCTGGTCGCCCCGGGGGTGGGGCCTGCCGGCGTGATCGCCTCCGAGACCCTCGGCGTCGCGTCGCTGGTCGCCGGCGGGTTGAGCACCGTGCTGTCCGGAATCGGGTACGGCTGGACCAGCTCGGAGTTCCAGTCCTCCGTCGGCATGTTCGGGTTCAACCTCCTCTGCTTCGGGCAGGGAAGCGCGGTCAAGAAGTTCAAGAGCATCGGGCCGGACCTCTGGGACAAGGGAGCCCAGGCCGTCATCGGTGGCGGATCGGCCGCCGTGAACTTCATCACCTCGAAGCCCTGGAAGCGGATCCCTCACTTCTGGTGACGAACGCCCGTGCGGCGGTGGCCCCGGCCACCGCCGCACGCGGCCGCGCGCCCCGGCGCCGCCCTACCGGCCGCGCCGCAGCGCCCCCGGCACCGCCGACAGGTCCTCCTCGGCGATCTCCGGGTGCGCCAGCAGCACCTCGCGGGCCGCCGCCAGCACCGGGCCGCCGCCCGCCAGGGCGAGGTCCTTGGCAGCCAGGCGGACCGGGAAGTCCGACCCCGTGCCGAACGCCCGGGCCGCCACCCCCGCGAGCGGCCCGGCCGACAGCACCTCCCGCGCCTGCTCCTGCGGAACGCCCAACTCATCGGCCACCGCCAGGACTTCGCCCAGGACGGTGACGGAGGCGACGATCGCGCCGATCACCACCACCTTCAGCGCCGCGCCCGCGCCCGGGCCGCCGCAGCGCCGTACCCGGCCCAGGTGCTCCAGGACCGGCTGGGCGCGGTCCAGGTCGGCGTCCTCGCCGCCCGCGAAGACCGTCAGGTCGCCGGTGGCCGCCGGGCCCGTGCTGCCCATCACCGGGGCGTCCACCAGGGCGACGCCGTCCGGCAGTTCGGCGCGCAGGGCGGCGGTGGCGCGCGGGCCGATCGAGGACATGTCGATCCACAGGGTGCCCGGGGCGAGGTCGGCCGTGAACCGTCCGGCCAGCTCGGCGACGGCCGCCGGGTCGGACAGCATGGTGACGACGACGTCCGCGCCGCGCACGGCCTCCGCCGGGGTGGCGGCCTCGGTGGCCCCGGCCCCGGTGAGGCCGTCGGCGCGGCCGGGGGAGCGGTTCCAGACGGTCAACGGGTAACCGGCGTCGGCGAGTCGGCGGGCCATCGGCAGGCCCATCCGGCCCAGTCCCAGAAAAGCGATCTTCTCCATGGCCGCCACGCTAGGCAGCCACGAGCCAGGCGACAAGCGAATGTCCCGCATGGTAGTCATGCGGAATGGACATGGCTTGGCTGGACGTCTTCCGCACCGTCGCCCACCTGGGCTCCTTCACCGCCGCCGGTGAGCGGCTGGGCTTCACCCAGTCCGCGATCTCCCGCCAGATCGCCACCCTGGAAGCCGAGTTGGGCACACCGCTGTTCGACCGGCTGGCACGCGGGGTGCGGCTCACCGAGCACGGCCGGGCGCTACTGCCGCACGCCGAGGCGATGCTGGAACGGCTCGACACCACCCGGCGCGACCTGGTCGCCCTCACCGAACTCACCGCCGGACGCCTGCGGGTCGGCGCCTTCGACAGCGCCAACGCCGCCCTCGTGCCCGGCGCCCTCGCCGCCTTCCGCGCCGCGCATCCGGACGTGGCGATCAGCCTCACCGAGGGACTGGCGGCGCACCTGCTGGACCTGCTCGCCGAAGGGGCGATCGACCTCGCCCTGGTCGCCTCGTACACCGAACCCGCCGACACCGGCGAGCAGTTCGACTTCCGGCCGCTCATGGACGACCCGGTGCTCGTCGCCCTCCCGCGCGGCCACCGCCTCGCCAGGCGCCGCCGCCTGCGCCTGGCCGAACTCGCCGACGAACCCTGGATCGCCGCCCGCCGCCACGCCGAATCCACCCTCCTCGCCGCCTGCGTCCGCAGCGGCTTCCAGCCCCGCATCGAGTACACGGTCGCCGCGTGGACCGCCAAACTCGGCCTGGTGGCCGCCGGGTTGGGCATCACCCTCATCCCCTCCCTCGCCGCCCGCGTCACCCGCCCCGGCATCGCCCTCATCCCGCTGCACCCCGACGACACCCCGGTCCGGCAGGTCTACACGGTCACGCGGCGCGGCCGGCGGGTGCCCCCGGCGGCCGAGGCCTTCGCGGCCCTCCTGCGCGAGGGCGCCGGCTAACGGCGCGCGGCGAGGACGGCGGTCAGGGCGCTGACGGCCGGGCCGCCGAGGAGCAGCACGGCCGGGTGGCGGGGCCGGGACTGCAGGGTCAGGCGGAAGCCGCCGACGCGGAACTCCAGGAACGGGCGAGGGGGACGGGAACGCTGCTGTCGGCGCATGGGGATCTCCGTGGATGGGACGACTTCTCGGTACAGCGCCCATCACAATGGTCTGCACGGTGGTTGCGTCAGGTCGCAACCGGAACTTGCGGTGGGAGAGCGCAACTTGCCGAGGGCGCAACACGGAGACCGGCACGGGGTGCCCGTGCGGAGGGGGCTGGCCCCGCTGGACGAGCGGCTGTCGGAGCCGGAGCGGCTCTGTGCGGAGCGCCTGCGCGAGTTGCGAGAGCGGATCGGCCTTACCTCGGAGGAGTTGGCCGACCGGCTGAGCGGGGACGGGATCAGCATCGACAGCACTCGGCTGTCGAAGTTCCTCAACGGCCGGGAGGTGCCCCGCCGGGAGATCGCGGCTCGGCTCCACCTTCTGGTGGCCGAGCGCGAAGGTGTACCGGTCGACGCCGACGAGCTTGCGCGGACCCGGTCGGCCATGTACGCGGCGGCGCGCGTCCGCAGTCCGCTCCAGGCCCGGGAGTTCGAGCTTGCCACGGCCCACGAGGACCTCTGTCGCCACCGTGCCCGGACGGTCCAGGAGCTGGCCGACCTCCGGAACGAGCTCGAAGACGAGCGCAAGCGGCGGAAGGACGCAGAGGCCGCGTTGGAGAACCTCGGCATCCGCAGCCGGGAGGAGGCCCGCATGCTGACCGGGGAACGGGACGCGGCGCTGGACCGCATCGCCCAGCTGGAGAACCAGATCCGGCAGGCGGGGGCCGTGCTCAGGCTCCGTGAGAGGGATGTCGCGGCCCTCGACCAGCTCATGTCCGCAACAGACACCGAACTGGTGCTGTGGGAGATGGGCGGCCCGGGTGGTCTGACGGGGATCCGTGCGGCGGTCGTCTGCCTGCGGGACGCCGACGAGGACGCGGCCGCGGACCGCCTCATCGAGCGTATCGCGTGCGGCTACTCCGTGCGGGACGTCATGCGTCTCGTCGCCGAGTTCGAGGCCATGCGCCGCGTCTACGACAGCACCGGTGTCGAACGAGCGCTTGCCCGGTTGCGAAAGCCCGTCGACCTCTTCCACTGGCTCTCCGGCGAGGGCCGCGAGAGCAAGGCGCGGTCGGATGTACTGACGGCGGTGGCTTCGTTCGCGCCGGTCGAGCACCTGGTGCGGATTCACAAGGCCTGTGTGGAACATGGAAGTTCCGAGCTGGACCAGGCGCTGCGGAAGGCCATGGTCGCGGAGCGGCGAGCGGTCCCGGAGGACATCGACGACGTGTGGGCCGAGGACCTCCGGAAAGGACTGGCCGCCCTGAAGGAGTGGAGGGCGACCAGTCCGTAGCCGCCCTTCCTTCAGCAGACGGTGTCCGCCGCCGGCAGCGCCCCCGTCGACAGGTAGGTGTCCACCGCCGCGTTCGCGCACGGGCTGTAGCCGTTGAGGGTGAGGGTGTGGACGCGGCCGGGGACGGTGACCAGGCGGGAGCCGGGCAGGCGGGTGTGGAGGGCGAGGGCGCCCTGGTAGGGGGCGTGGGTGTCGCCGGTGGCGTGGAGTTGGAGGGCGGGGACGGTGTTGCGGACCTCGACCGGCGGTTCCAGCGGGGCGCCGCGCCAGGAGGCGCACGGGACGGGGCCGTTGTAGACCGGGCCGAAGACCGGCTCGGTGGCGCGGGAGTGTTCGACGGCGTCGCGGTACCACGCGGCCGAGCGGGGCATCGCCACGTCGTCGCACACGATGGCGACCGTGGACGACAGGCCGGCGCCGGCCTCCGGGCCCGGGGCGAGGAGCATGGTCAGCAGCTGGTGCAGGGCCGGGCCCGCCTGTACCGGCCGGCCGTCGGCGGCGTCCAGCAACTGGCGCAGCGCGTCCGCGTATTCGGCGCTGTCGCGGTCGTCGCTTTGGAAGACCGCGAGCAGGACCGGCAGCAGGGCGCCGTCGAGCCGGTAGCCGTCGACGGCGATCGGCGCCGCCTCGGCCCGCCGGACCAGGCCCTCGACGGTGGACCGCACCGCCGCCGGGGTGGCGCCCAGGTGGTGGGCGGCGTCGCGCGGCGCGGCCCAGGCGGCGAAGTTGTCCAGGGCGCGCTCGTTGGCGCCGCCCATGTCCTGGAACACCCCGATGCCGTACCGCGCCGGGTCGAGGGCGCTGTCCAGCACCAGCCGGTCGACGCGCCGGGGGAACAGCTGCGCGTACACCGCGCCCAGCATCGCGCCGTAGGACTGCCCGAAGAAGGAGGTCCGCTGCTCGCCCAGCGCGGCGCGCAGCACGTCGACGTCCCGGGCGGTGTTGCGGGTGGTCAGGTGGGGCAGCAGGTCCGGGTACTTGCTCCAGCAGGCGTCCGCGTCGGCCTTGGCCAGGCGCCAGGCCTGCTCGAAGCCGGCCTGGCCGGTGCCGGTCGAGCGCAGCCAGGTGCCGCGCGTGAGGCCGCAGTTGGGGCCGCCGGCGCCGACCCCGCGCGGGTCCATGCCGACGAGGTCGTAGGCCGCCGCCGTCCCGGGCGCCAGCTGCTCCCGCAGCGCGGCCGGCATGTCCAGCCCGCGCTCGCCGGGCCCGCCGGGGTTGGTCTGGAGTATCCCGCGCCGTTTGGCGGGGTCGGCGGAGCGGATCCGGGAGACGGCCAGGGAGAGGGTGCGGCCCCGCGGCTCGCGGTAGTCCAGCGGGACGGTCAGGGCCGCGCACTCGGCGCCGGCGGCGGCCAACTGCGGTTCCTGGCAGGCGGACCAGGCGAGCGGCTGGCGGTGGAAGCGCTCCAGCGGGTCGGCGGCGGGGGAGGCCGAGGACGCGGGGGAGGCGGGGGCGGCCGCGCCGAGTACGGCGGCCGCGGACAGGGCGAGGGCGGCGGCGAGCGCCGGTGCGGTCTTCATGCGGGCCACCCTAGAAGGGAGTTGACCACCGCAGCGCCCCGGGGCCCGGAACTGCCTTGACCTCAAGGCGGCTTGAGGTCCTACGGTCGGTCGTGTCCTGACGACCAGGTGGAGGAGCACCGGACATGACGATCAAGACCTACGAACCGCAGATCATCGCCGCCCAGCCCATCGGGGCGTGGACCGGCGAGCTCTTCCGCCGCCTGGTGGTGGACGGCCTGCGCGTGCAGCTCGCGGTGGAAGGCCTCACCCAGCCGCACTGGTGGACGCTCAACCACGCCGCCGGCCGGCCCGGCGGGTGGACCCGCACGACCCTGGCCGAGCGGCTCGCCCCGTACGACGACCAGGGCACCGCCTTCGACGCCGTCTTCGACGACCTGATCGCCCGCGGCTGGCTGACCGAGGACGCCGACGGGGCGTTCACCCTGACCGAGGAGGGCGAGGCCGGCCGCCTGCGCGCCCGCGAGCGCAACCTGGCGGTCAGCGAACGCGCCCACGAGGGCATCGGCACCGAGGAGTTCGTGACCACGGTCAACGTGCTGCGCCGGATGGTGGCGAACCTGGGCGGCAACGGGAACCTCCCCGACTGACGGCGCCCGGGCGGCACGGGGGAGGCCGAGGACGCGGGGAGACGGGTTGGCGGGAGGAAATTGACCCATGGAAACGGTCGCTGATTGCCACCTGATCGTGGGTCTTTCCGGCCATAGGTTGGTCACATGACGACGACGAGGAACACCGCCCCCGCCGCCCCCGCCACCACCCCCGCCGCCCCCGTGCTGACCCGCTGCGCCGAGGCCGAGATCTGCGCCGACCCGAGCTCCACCATGACGCTGCTCGCCGACTCGGCCCCGGGCGAGGGCGGCTTCACCGTCTACCGCTCCACCTTCGCCGCCGGCGCCCCCGGGGCGCCCGCGCACTTCCACACCCGGGCCTGGGAGCTGTTCTTCGTGATCGGCGGCTCGCTGCGGGTGCTGGTCGGCGAGGAGGTCACCGTGCTGGGCGCGGGCGACTTCCTGGCCGTGCCCCCGCACACCCCGCACGCCTTCGCCGCCGCCCCGGGCTCCGAGGCCGACGTGCTGTGCGTGTTCGCGCCCGGCATGGACCGCTTCGACTACCTGCGCCTGCTGGGCAGCGTCATGCGCGGCGAGACCGCGCCGGGGGCGATCGCGGCCTCGTCCGAGCGCTTCGACAACCACTACGTCGACAGCCCCGCCTGGCGCGCGGCCCTGGCGGGCGACGGCGCCTGAGACCCGCGGGGCCGCTCGACGGGCCGGGGCGCTCGACGGGCCGGGGCCGCCCGGGTGTGGAACGGTGGAAGACCGGAAGTCCCGGCTGCGAGAGGAGTGGCCATGTCGTCGAAGCGCCGCCGCAAGAAGAAGGCCAGGGCCAAGCACGGGGCCAACCACGGCCGCCGCCCCCAGTGCTGAAACGCGGCTGAACGGGTGAGCCGGTGAGCGGGTGAGGGCGCCCGGACGGGCCCGGAGAGGCCGTCCGGGCGCCCCGGCCCCACCGGGCACCCCCCGCTCAGAGCCGCCCGCGCCCCGCGAAGCCGCCGCGCGCCACCTTGTGGTACTGGCAGTGGTCGACCCAGCCCGCGCCGAAGGCCAGCTCCAGGACCACGCCCCGCCCGTCCGCACGGGCCTCGTCCAGCAGCCGCGCCGCGTCCGCGTCCGGCGGGGTCTGCTCCAGCGTGAACAGCCGGTTGGGGTACGGGCCCGCCGGGATCGGGTCCCGGGGCGGGATGCCGGGCCGGTCCCAGGTCAGCTTCGCACCGGGGCTGGACAGGCAAGGGGGGTCCATCCGCCAGCCGTTGGCGTCGACGCCGCCGTCGCGGTACCAGCGCAGCGCGTGCTCCAGGCTCCCGTGCGGGTCCGGCCCCTGCCCGTTGGCCTGCCAGTCGGCCACGCCCGCCGCCTCGATCCGCCGCAGGACGTCGAGGACGTCCTCCCGGACGACGAAGTAGGCGCGGGCGTGGATGCGGCAGACCAGCAGGGTGTCCCGGGGGTGGTCCAGGCCGTAGGTGGACGGGCGGGTGGACTGGTCCAGTACCTGGGTCAGCAGGTGCTCGACCCCCTCCACCGCTCCCAGCGCCTCGACCAGCCCCCGGATCCGCTCCCGCTCCGCCGCCCGGGCCGCCCGCGCCGTCGGTGAACCGATCAGCCTGAGCTTGCGCCGCTCGGTCGGCCAGTGGTGCGCCCGCAGCGACCGCACGCCGTTGAGGAGCGGGTTCACCAGCATGACGACGAGGTACACCAGGCTCGTCGCCACGTCCTTGAGCAGCTTCTTCACCGGCAGGGATCCTCTCGGGTCGCGCGCGTCCGCGCCCACACCCTGGCCCGCCCGCGCCGCGGCCCGCAATCCGCCCCCGTACTCAACTCCCCAGCGTGCCCGAGCCGTTGCCGAGCGCGAGCACGGGCACGAGCACGAGCACGAGCGCGAACGCACGCCGTCCGCCGCCGCCCGGACCGCGTGCGGACGGCGGCGGGACGCTGCCGCTACTTGGTGCAGGTCACGTCGGCCTCCGGCAGGCGCCCGCCCGCCAGGTAGGCGTTGACCGCGTCGTCCACGCACGCGTTGCCGTACGTCCCGTACAGCCCGTGCTGGTCGGCGCCCCGCAGGGTCAGCAGCCGGGAGCTGGGCAGCAGCCCGTGCAGCGCGACGCCGTCCCGGTAGGGGGCGCGCGGGTCACCGGTGGCGGAGAGGATCAGCGCCCGGGCGTCGCGGCGCACCTCGGTGGGCGCCTCGCGCGGGGCGTCCAGGAAGGCGCACGGGGAGATGTTGTCGAGCAGCGGGCCGGACAGCGGGTAGCGGGCGCGGTCGCGTTCGATCCGGCGCCAGTACTCCTCGGGATCGCGCGGCGCCGTACCGTCCGCGCACAGGATGGCCTGGGAGACGCTGCCGGCCTGCGAGCCCTGCGGGGTGAACAGGAAGCGCAGCAGGGCGGTGGTCTCGGCCGAGGGGGTGACCGGCCGGCCCGCCGCGGCCTCGGCGAGCACCGCCATCAGCTCGGCGAGGCCCGCCCGTTCCGCGTCGGAGTCGCCCTGGAGGTTCCCGAACACCAGCAGCGGCACCCGGGTGTCGTCGAGTTCGAAGGCGTCCGCGCCGGTGCCGAGGACGAGCGGGCGCGCCGAGGCCGCCCCGACCGTCCGCAGCACCCCGGCGACCACCTCCTCGCGGGTGCGGCCCAGCCCGTAGGTGTCGTTGCGCCGCGCCGCCCAGTCCGCCCAGTCTGCGAACGCCCGCTCGTTCGCCCGCACCATGTTGGGGAGCAGCTCCGGCCCGACGTGGTCCGGGGCCAGCGCGCCGTCCAGCACCACCCGGTCGAAGCGGCCGGGGAACATCTGGCTGTACACCGTGCCCAGGTAGGTGCCGTACGAGAGGCCGAGGTAGGAGATCCGCCGCTCGCCGAGCGCGCCCCGCACCACGTCCATGTCCCGGGCCGCGTCGCGGGTGCTCGCGTGCGGCAGCAGGTCCCCGGCCGCCGAACGGCACCGGGCCGCGAGGTCCCGCTGGAAGGCGACCTGGCGCTCGAAGGAGGCCCGGGTGGTCCCGGCGGAGGTGATGTTGTAGCCGATCGGCCAGTCGCAGTCGAGGGGGGCGCTGCGGCCGGCGAAACGCTGGTCCAGCCCGACGATGTCGAAGCGGGCGGCGGTGTCCTTCAACGCGGCGTGCACCCTCGTCGGCGCGCCGAGCGTCGGACTGCCGGGGCCGCCGTCGTTCAGCAGCAGCGTCCCGATCCGGTGGCGGGTGTCGGTGGCCTTGATCCGGGAGAGCGCGAGGGTGACGGTGCGTCCGCCGGGGTCGCCGTAGTCGAGCGGCACGGTGACCTCCGCGCAGCGGGCGCCGGCCTTCTCCAGGTCGGCGCCCACCTGGTCGTCCGGGCCCTGGACGCAGCTGTGCCAGTCGGGGCGCTGCTGGTAGTAGCGGTCGAGCGCCTGGGCGGTGGCGGCCTGGGCGGGGACGGTCGCGGCGGCCGTGGTCAGGGCGGCGGCGAGGGCGAGGCCGGCCGCGAGGGTGCGGCGGCGGGCGCGCGGCCCGGCGGGGCGTGGTTCGGTGCGGTGCGGTTCGGCGGTGCGGGGGCGTGGTTCGCTCATGACGTCTCCTCGGCGGTGCGGGGCCCGGCGCGGGCCGTGGCGAAGGCAGGGGTCGTGACGACGATCGCGGTACCGGCGGCCGTGTCTACGGAGGACACCTGCACCTGTGCGAGCTGACGGTACGTCAAAAAACGGACGCCGGGGACCGGATGGTCAGTGTCCACGGCATTGACATCCCCGCCCGCCCGGAGTGGAGGTGCTCCCGTCCGGCCCGCCGTCGCCGGGCGGGCCGGACGGCGGGCGAGGCCGCTGTCGGTGGCGTGTCCTACGGTGATGCCGTCGGCGGGTACGCGGTGCCCGCACGAGCACCGCCCGATGGAGACGACGATGACCCGCACCACCCCGAAGCGCCCCGTGGACCTGGAGCAGCTGTTCCCCGAGCTGGCGCCGCTGCGCCGCGACGCCGTACGCCTCCACCCGCGCGCCGGCAGCCCGTCCGCGGCCGAGAGCTCGGTCGGCGGGCCGCTGCTGTGGCCCGCCGACGAACCGTGGCCGCTGTGCCCGAGCACCAGCCACCCGGGGGAGTGGGACGGGCCCGCCACGGAGGGGCCGGTGCCGCTGGTCCCCGTCGTCCAGATCCACCGACGGGACGTGCCCCAACTCGCCTTCCCCGCCGGGACGGACCTGCTCCAGGTGCTCTGGTGCCCGTTCATCGTCGGTTGCTGCCCGACCGCGACGCCCCTGGTGCGCTGGCGGAGCTCCGAGGAGGTCGGCCCGGCCCTCGCCGCCGTGCCGCCGACCGTGGGCACCGCGCCGAAGGACAGCATCCCGGCACCGTGCGTCCTGCACCCCGAGCCGGTGGTCGACTACCCGAGCTGGGACATGCCGGAGGGCCTGGGCCCGGAACTGCGCGTGCGGATGGAGGAACTGCGGGCCCGCACCGGCCTGCGGTACGGCTACCACCTGGCCGAGGCGCCGGGGATCAAGCTCGGCGGGTACCCGGGCTGGACCCAGGAGCCCTGCTGGCCGGACTGCCCGACCTGCGGGCGGACGATGGAGCACCTCCTGACGGTGAGCAGCTGGGAGTACGACGGCGAGTCGTACCGCACCTGGCTCCCGCTGGAGGACCGGGACGACGAGACGGGCGAGGAGCGCCGGGACGCCGACGGCGGCCGCGGGGCGCACAGCCCCGCCGGGCTGATGATCGGGGACGCGGGCGGGGTGTACGTCTTCGAGTGCCGGTCCTGCCCGGACCGCCCGGTGGACCACCACTGGGACTGCTCCTGAGGAGCCGCCGCCCGGCCGTCCGCCCCCGGCGGGCCTCGGCAGGCCTCGGCGCCCGAGGTGGTCGGATCGTGCGGTGCCGCTTCTCGCTCTTTCGTAGCCGCTGCCTGCGGGACCAGGTCTGTCGAGCAGCGGGGTAGATGGGGCTTTCCCCTTACCCGCACGGCTACTTGTGCTCTCGCCGGACTCCGGGAGGCCAAGTTGACAGTCAGTCAGAAATGGAAACGCCTGACAGGTCGGTCGTGTACGCGCCAGGATGAGCCCGCCGGTTGTGCAACTACGCGGAACCGGAATCACAGGGAGCATCGTGGAGCCTCTACAGTTCATCGGGATCATCTCCAACACGCCAGAGGTCGACTCGCCGACGATCTGGCGTGACCCGGAGAACGGCGACCTGCTCATCCAGTCCTACAAGGCCAGCGATGAGGACTTGAACCGCTGCAAGGAGGTTGGTTCGGTCCCCGGGCACTCGACTGACGTGCCTGACCACGAGACCGTGATCCGCCTCCCGGAAGAAATGATCAAGTTCATCGTGGACCTCGCCGCAAGGCTGGCCACTCAAGAGGACGAGAAGGAGTAGCGTGGCCAACCCGATCGCCACGGCCATGGCAGAGGCCAAGTTCTCTGCCGTGCACCTGGAGATGCGCGACAGCTACACACCGAACGACCCGCAGTTCCAGCGCTATCGGGAGGGGCTTCGCTACAGCCCGGACGACCGGCCGGAGTGGTTCCAGAACTGGACCACCTTCGCCGGAGAGGTGATTGACCGTGGCGTGGTCATGCGCCGGGCTCGGATCGTCTCCGAGCCGGTCACGGAGTACATCCGCTACGAGCACCACGTGACATTCCTGAACGTGGCTATCGGCGAGCAGGTTCGCTGGCTTCCACGCCGGTTGGCGGCAGACATCGCTCTGCCCGGAACCGACCTGTGGATGTTCGATGACTCCAGGATCATGTTCACCTTCTTCTCGGGTGACGGGGATGTGGTGGACCGGGAGTGGACGACCGAACCCACCGTCGTTCAGCTCGTGAAGAACGCCTTCGAGACCGTGTGGCACAGGGCGACTCCGCACGCGGACTACGCGCTCAAGTAACCGAACAAGATGCGCACCTCTCGCTCATCGAGCGTTCAGCAGGCCCGGAAAGCTCTGGCCGAACGGCTCAAGGAGATCCGTAAGGACTCCGGGCTCACAGGGCCTGCTCTCGCCGGTGCGTGCGGTTGGAGCAAGTCGAAGTGCTCCCGCATCGAGAACGCGATCACGGCACCCTCCGAGCAGGACGTCAGGGACTGGTGCCGGGCCTGCGGAGCAGACGACCAGGCCGCGGACCTGGTGGCTTCCCTCCGCTCGGTAGAGACCATGTTCACCGAGTGGCGACGCATGGAGCGGAGCGGGCTCAAGCGCGCCCAGGAGATGGTCCTGCCGTTGTACGAGCGAACCACACGGTTCCGGGCGTACACACCTGGCATCCTGCACGGTCTCCTCCAAACCCGGGACTACACCCGCTCGGTACTCCAAGCCACCCAACGCCGTCGTGTTGCCGTGGACGACGTGGAAGAGGCCGTGCAGGTGCGTATGGAGCGACAGGAGATCCTGAGGGACCACGGGAAGACCTTCGCCTTCATCATCGAGGAGGCATGCCTGTATCACGGTCTTGGCGGCACGGAGGTAGCCGCCGGCCAACTCGTCCACCTGACCGCTATCGCCTCCCTGGCGAACGTGAGCCTGGGAATCGTTCCGAGGGGATACTCGCGCCACTCGATGCATGTCGAAGCGTTCTCGCTCTACGACTCGTCACAGGCCAACGTCGAACTCGTCTCCGGGTACCTCCAGATCACGCAGCCCTCCGAAGTGGCCATGTACATCAGCCGGTTCGGGGAACTGGCCGCAGATGCCGTGCACGGCACCGCCGCTCGCACCCTGATCACAGAGGCGATTGACTCTCTCGGGTGACTGCTTTGCAACTGCGTGCAACTTGCTGGAGAGCGTCTGGCTGAAACTCCTACGGTCTACAGCGTGGTGGAGGGCGACCCGCTCTGGTGCCGCACGGACGGCCGAACGGGCTGCTCGCGGCGTCCCGACCCCCGCACCGGTGGCCGTCGCCCACACGGCCGCACTGCTCGTGCTGATAGCGCTGGTAACCGTGCTCGTGGCCTCCGGCCGCTTCTGGACGGCACCCGCGCCTTCGGTCGCCCCAAGACTCCCGGCCCGGTGGCAGCACGAGGGTTCCACCGGGACGGGGCACCACCGCACGACTGCTCGCCCGAGGTACGAGCGAGCAGAGGTGAACACGGATTGGAGAAGTGCATGGGTACCACCGTCACGCCCAGCGTCGAGCTGGACGAGCTGGGCAAGTTCTTCACGATCGCCGCGCACCGGATCGAGGCGGGTCAGGCCAAGCCGGAGATGTTCTCGGCCGCCGTCGACGCCGCCTGGCACCGGCTGCTCGCCGACCCGGCCGCGCACGACGCGTTCGCCCTCCGGCACGCCGGCCGCAAGCTGACGCACGTCGAGGGCAGCGGCACCGGCTTCATCCCCTGGGTGTCGGCGTACGAGGAGGCGTACGGCCCCCTGCCGGAGATCTGGTTCACCGACGCCGACGGCACGCTCGACACCGAGGCCCTGGCCCGCTACCGCGAGACGGGCGAGGTCTGGGCCGAGTGGAACTGTGCGCCCGAGCCCGGCGACGGGGACGACCTCGTTCCGGTGGCGACCAGCCGGTGATCACCGCACCATCCGGCGGAGCGTCCCGGCCGACCGCCGGGGCGCTCCGCCTCACCGAAGCCCGGACGGAGAACCCCGTCAGCGTGGACGTGGACGGGTACCTCGCCGGGCTGTACGAACACTGCCCGTTCCTGCGACCGTCCACGTCGCGCGGCATGACGGGGTGGACGGTCTACGACATTGCCCCGGGCAGCCACCGGTACGCCGTGGAGGCGGAGTTGTTCCACGCCGGGGTCCAGGCCGCGGAGTGGGTCCGCCCGCTGATGGGCCGGCCGTTCGGCGTCCTCGCGTGCGAGAACGTCGTGCTGCGCGGGCACTGCGAGGACGCCGACCACCGCGAGCTGATGGCCTGGCCGCACTGGGCGCTGAAGCACCTGTATGCCCCGGTCGGGGTCATGTTCGGCAAGTTCCCCCAGGGCACGGTCGAGACCGGCCGGCGCGGGCAGCGGATCCCGCCGCCGCCCTTCTCGTTCCTCCCGGTACGAGCGGGAGTCCGGCCGCTGGACCCGCAGTTTCTGGAGACCACCCCGGACCTCGCGGCGGCGTTGGCAGTCTCGGCCGACGACGGCCGCGACGTCTTCGAGCACATCCCTTGTGAATGGAAGGCAGTTCGAGAATGGGCGAGTTCCCTGCCGAGGCCCGCGAAGCGCTGAGCGCGGCGGAGGCCTTCTGCGGGCCGATCGAGCTGACGGAGATCAGCAACCGTCGGGGCTCGGCGGTGTGGAAGGCCAGCGGTCCGCGCGGCTCGGCGAGCATCAAACTGGGCACCGGCGGGGCCGCCGAGGTGACCGCCCGCGAAGCCTCCGTGCTGGACCAGCTCCCCGGCTACACCGTGACCGCCGGCCGCTTCGCCGACGGCATCTGGTACGTCACCCCGTGGCTGGCCGGCCCCTCCACGTGGCAGGTCTTCCGCCCCGTGCGCAAGGGCGACGGCGGGAAGGACGAAGCCCTCGCCGCCGCCGTCGGACTGTGCCGCGCCGTGGCGGACCTCCACGCCGACGGGTGGGTGCACGGGGACCTCCAGCCCGCGCACGGCATCCACAGCGAGGACGGGACGGTGCGCCTCCTCGACTTCGCCTGGTCGCGGCGGATCGGCAGCACACCGTGGCCGACGTTCGGCGGCACGATGATCCACCTCACCGCCCCCGAACTCGCCGCCCGGATCATCAACGGCCGCCAGCCCGTCACCACGACACAGACCGCCGACATCTACGCCCTCGCCGGAACCCTGTGGACCTGCACCACCGGCACGTGGCCGCTGGACTACGCGACCGCAGGCCTCCCCAAGGGCACGCCCGTGGAGGAGATCCGCAAGGCCATCGCCCACCGGGCCGTCCCCATGTCCACCGCGATGCCCTGGCCCGCCCTCCAGGCCCGGCTGAGCTACGCCCTGCTGGCCGCCCCCGACGAGCGGCCCACCGCCGCCGAACTGGCCGGACTCATCGAAGCGGCGGGCGGATGATCGAGCTGCGGGAGCTGGGCCCCGGCGACGAGGAATCCCTGCTCCGGATCTACAGCGCGGAGTCGACGCAGTACCTGGGCCGGGCGCCCATGGACGCCGACGAAGCCCGCTACCGCCTACGCGACATCATGGCGGCAGCGGCACAGTCACCGCGCACGCTGTACGTGCTCGGCCTCGCCGTGGACGGTGACCTCCTCGGCATCGTCAAACTCCACCACGACCGCCCCCTCGCCGCCGTCAGCTACATCCTGCGCGCGGACGCCTGGGGCCGCGGCTACGCCACCGAAGGGGTCCGCAGACTCCTCGCCCTCGCCTTCGACCACCTCGGCCTGCCGGAGGTCCGCGCCAAGCACCGCCCGGACAACCCCGCCTCCGGCCACGTCCTCCGCAAGGCGGGCTTCGCCCTCACCGGTGAGCGCAACGGCTTCATGACCTACGCCATACGCGTCCCCGCGCAGACGGGTAGACCCTCCGCGCCGACCGCTCGACCGGAGCCGGCCGTCGAACGCGCTCTCCTCGAGCACGTGATCAAGCTGGCGGACACCGCCCTCGACGTCGGCGACGCCCCTCCGTCCCCCGGCGGGCCTCGGCGCCCGCCGGACCAGACGGGCAGGCCGGAGCCCTTCTCCGGGCCTAGGTCTCCGGCCCGTTACGCCGTCCGTGGCGTCCCGCCTACGGTCCTTGCCGTGGATACGACGGACACGACGGATATGACCGGCATTCTGGACGAGGCGCTCCAACGACTGCACGCCTCCGGGCCCGAGCGGCTCGGACGGCTCACCAACCACGCGCCGATGGCCGTCGAGGCCCTCGCCGCCCACGGACAGGCACGGTCCGTGCACCGCTGGCTCGACCAGTACGCGCGCAAGCTGGAGGACTTCCCGCGGCGCGTCGAGCCGGTCACGGACGCCAACTGGCCTGCGGCGCTCGGCGATCCGAGCCGCGCGGCCGACTGGATCGACCACTTCGAGCGCCAACTCGCCGACCACCCCTGGCACGAGGTGCTCGCCCGCTGGTGGCCCCGGCTGCTGCCCGGCCTGTACGGCGGCTCCACCCACCCGGTGATCCGGGTGGGGCACGCCGTGCGCACCCTGCTGTCCGGCGGCGAGGCCACCCGGCCCCGGCTGGCCGAACTCGCCCACGGCCTCGGCTACTGGGCCGCCCGCCACCGGCCCGTCGCCGCCCTCGCCACGCTGCCCGGCGTGCTGTCCGGCGCGGCCGCCGCCCTCGACGCGGTGGTGCCCATCGCCGTCCAGGACGGCGGCTTCCCCGCCCGGCTCGACCGCGTCACCGCCCTGCCGGCGTGGACGGCCGCCGGGGTCACGCGGCCGCAGGAGGCGGCCGACCGCCTCGCGGAACTCGTCCGGGCGGCCACCCACCGCTACGCCGCGTACGGGCACGGCGAGGAGACCATGCTCGTCCACGCCGCCACCGCCCCCAACGCCGTGCTGCGCGCCCTGCCCGCGCTCCCGCCGGACCTGTGGCCGGCCGGCCTGCGGGCGGCCTGGACGGCGTCGGCGGCGGTCACCGCGATGTACGCGCCGACCGAGCCGGCGGCCTGTACCCCGCCGGGCCCCCTCACCCCCGAGGAGGTCTTCGAGCGGGCCCTGGCGCACGGTGACGAGCACGTGATCAAGCTGGCGGACACCGCCCTCGACGTCGGCGACGCCCCCGCCCTGGCGGCGGCGCTGCGCGCCGTGGAGCTGAGCGCCCCGCTGGGGTGAGGCGGGCGCGGGGCCGGACGCGGAAAGGAAATCGGTACCGGGGTGCGTCGTCGGATCCGGCGGCTTGAACGTGTACACCGGGGCGGCAACTCCCCGATGGCGCATGCCCTCCGACCCTCTGGCCCCGTCGACCCCCTCCGACCCCGACGGCTCCGACGGCCCCGCCCCGGGGCGTCCGGCACCCCACCGCAGTCCCGCAGGACGGCATGCCCTCCGAAGAACGGCGCCGCCACCGGGTGCTCCGCAACCGCGCACCCCACCACCTTCACCGCGAAGGAGTCCTGACCATGCGGAAGCTCATCGTCGACCTGGTCGAGCGCACCGTCGCCACGTACGCCGTGGCGTTCCTCGGCCTGCTGCTGGCCGACAAGTTCGACCTCACATCGATCGGCTCGCTCAAGGCGGCGGCGGTCGCGGCGCTGCCCGCGGCCCTGACCGTGCTCAAGGGCGCGGTGGCCACCCGCATCGGCGACCCGGACTCGGCCGCCCTGCTGGGCCGCAGCAACCGCGAGTAGCCGGCCCGGCACAGCAGGGGGCGGGGCGCCATCGGGCGCCCCGCCCCCTGTCGTTGATGTCCGGTCAGCTCACGGCCGGGAACTCGTCCCCCCGGATCGCGGTGATGAAGGAGCCCCAGGCGGCGGCCGGGAAGAGGAGGGCCGGGCCGTGGGGGTCCTTGGAGTCACGCACGGGGACGAGACCGGGAAATCCGGGGGCCACCTCGATGCACTCGCCCGCGTTGTCCCCGCTGTAGCTGCTCTTGCACCACTGCGCCCCGCTCAGCTCGGCGTTCCGCATACCGGTATTCCTCCGTTACTTCGGTCATGAAGGCATGGGAGTCGTCGACCGAGAGTACAGACCCGCGGACAAGGTCGAAGTCCCGGCGGGCCTCCTGCACGATCGAAGGGGCGTCGCTGAAGTGCCCTCGGTACAGGCTCTCCGAGTAGACCCACTCCTTCCCGTCGGGCAGCTCCAACAGCACCACCGATGTGGTCGGCAGCTTCCGCGTCCTGCAGGAGAACGGCGCTACCTGGATCAGAATGTTGGATCGTTCCCCGACGGAGAGGAGGTGCTCCATCTGCCTTCTCATGGTGCCCGGTCCACCGATGACGCTCCGGATCGCGCTCTCATGGAGCACGACGATCATTGACGGCCCGTTGTCGACCAGGTAGCGGTCCTGCCGACTCAGCCGAGCCTCCACCCGCTCGGCCAGCCACTCCGGGTTGTTCCGGGCATCGCCGAGGCGAAACATCTCGTAGGCGTACTCCTCGCACTGAAGCAGCCCGTTGATCCGCATGTACTGGAGCACCCGGGCGGCCACGGCCTCCGCTTCCAGCTCGACGTACTTCTGGAACCAGTCGGGGTGCTCGATGTCCGCATGCCAGTCCACCCGCTCCCAGAGCCTCACCAGCAGGCCCCTCATGCCGAGCAGCTCGTCGGCTCGTTCGACGGTGTCCCTCGGCATCGAGCGCTTGCCGCTCTCGTACCGGGTGATCACCGTTCGGTGGCAGTGCAGGAGTTTGCCCAGCCCTTCCTGCGTGTAGCCCGCCAAATCGCGCGCGAAGCGGAGTGCTTCGCCGAACATCACCGCCGGGCTCGACGTGAGACCGTTCTCCAGACGCCGATGTGGCATCCCAAATCCCCTCAGGTACTGCGGGTTCCGCACTCCGATGTGATCGTCACCGTAGTCCCGGCCTCCTCCGGGTTGTTACCGGAATGCGGTCTTTTGCTTGCACAGCGTCATGGCGCGCGCCCCCGGCGTGCGCCCTTGCCGCCCTCCGCTGTTCGGACGGGGCGGCCCCGGCCGCCGACAGGCGTGTGCGGGAAGCCGGCCGGGCCGGCTTCCCGCACCGAGGGTGCTCGCGTTCCTCACCTGCGCCGTGGGGTGGTCACCAGTCGACCGTGGAGATGCCCCCGAGGTCCTGCGCGATCCTGGAGAGCGGCTGGATGTAGGTGTAGGGCTTCATCGAGTTGCCGGTCGAGCCGCCGGTCACCGTGCCGACGGCGCTGGCGCCGTAGAGGGCGGCCCCTCCGCTGTCACCGCCTTCGGACTGCATGCCGAGGACCTTGACCTGGTTGTACGAGGTGTACGTCTCCGTCTGCCCGTTCGGCAGCCTCCTTTCCGTGGTGTAGGTGGAGATGCCGTCCAGGAACTTGCCGCACCGCCAGCCGCTTGTCACGCCCGAGGCGCAGATCTCCCCACCGTTGACTATCTCGTTGTCCGCGCTGCGGATGTAGTCGTAGTACTCGTTGTAGCCGTTGGACGTCTTGACCGCGCGCCCGCCGGGGGTCCAGCCCCGCGGGTTGTCCATCTCGATCAGCGCGTAGTCCGAGGCGGGGAACTGCCGGTCGGAGATGCGGCCGATCCGGGTGTTGCCCTGGTTGTCCCGCCAGCTGTCGTCGCGCTGGATCGCCGGGTTCGACTGCCCCAGCCAGCAGTGGCCGGCGGTCACGAGGTAGGCCACCTTGGCCTGCTTGATCATGATTCCGGCCGAGCAGGTGCCGGTGTTGTTCTCGTCCCGCAGGCCGTCGCCCCCGACCAGGCCGGTCCGGGCGTAGGCGGTCCCCTGGTGGGTGGTGACGCTGACCTTCGCGCGGTCGGGGCCGGTGATGCCGGCCGTCCGCAGCAGCGCCTCGGTGTCCGTTCCGGCCGGCACGTCGAGTGTGACGCGGTCGGCCTCGGTGTCCAGGGACCAGGAGCTGTCGCCCGGCGTCAGCTTCTTCTCCGAGGCCGCGTTGAGCCGCTCGTGCACGTCCCGGAGTTCGGCGGTGGTGTAGGCGGCGCGCTGCGGGATGATGCCGGCGGCCCGGGCCGCGCGCTCCCCCTCGTCGTCCAGCACGTTGGCGTGGACCTCGCCCTTCATCACGTCGAGCCACACGCCCGCGGCCTTGTCGCCCTGGCTGTCGCGGAACGCCCGGGCGGTCTTCGACAGCCCGTCCTGCGCGGCGAGGCGCTGCGCCACCTGCTCCTCGGGGAGCCCGAGTTGCTTCGCCAGCGCCTGGGCGGCGCCCCCCGGGGCGGCCGGGGGCGTCAACGCGACGGTCCCGGTGGCCGAGGCCACGGCCGGGCTCTGGGCCGCGGTCGGTGCCAGGGTCACCCCGGCGAGCAGGAGCGCGGTTCCGGCCCTGGCGAGGGTCTTCCTGGAGACCTTCATGGTCTTCTCCTTCGTGCGGATCGAACGTGGTGGGTGGAGGGGGAGCGGGCGCCGGGCCACCGCTCAGGCGAGGATGTTCATCTGCGAGGACATCAGCCGGTACTGGCCGGAGGCGTAGTCGTAGGAGACGTAGCCGGTCCAGTACGCGCCGATCAGCGAGTCGGTGAGCTCCCGGGTGAAGGTGTACGAGGTGCCGTACGAGGCCCACTGCCAGGCGCCCGAGACGTAGGAGTTCACACCGCACTTGTCCGGGTCGCAGTTGTACAGCCCGACCCAGTCGTACTTCCCGACCGAGGTGCCGTTGTAGTTCCAGCCGATCGTGACGACCTGGGTCTCCTTCACGTGGACGGCGGCGGCCCAGGTGCTCGGCGTGGACTGGGCCGCCGCCGCGGGGGGCCGGTAGGGGGGGGCGGCCCCCCCGGGCCCCCGGGGGGGCCGCCCCCCCCCCCCGGGGCGGGGCCGCCCCCCCGCCCGAGAGGGCCGGG
>NZ_JBHJSJ010000009.1:206252-220611 GCF_042268845.1 Kitasatospora sp. NPDC056273
CTTCTTTTCATTACCCCCCTGTTCGGGGCTTGCCTGGTGGTCTGGTTTTTTTTAATACGCGCCGGGGGGGGTCGGGGCCCCCCGCGGGGGGGGCGGGTACGGGGGGACCGGCCGCCGCGGCGCCCTGGGCGGGCAGCGCGCCCAGCAGGGCGAGGGCCAGCGCCGCCGCCTTCGTCGACAGGGCCATCGGCTCAGTCGATGTGGGAGCGGTGGGACTCGATGATGCGGTACTGGCTGGAGGCGTAGTCGTAGGAGATGTAGGCCGTCCAGTAGTCGCCGCTGACCGCCGGGACGCTGGTCAGGTACGAGGTGCCGTGGTTGTAGGCCCACTGCCAGGTCTCGTAGTTGTCGATGCCGATGGCGTTCGGGTCGCGCTTGTAGAGGCCGATCCAGTCGTACTTGCCGACGTTGTTCGGCGGGGTCCAGTTGATCTGGACGTAGCCGCCGTTCTTCTCGGCCCAGGTCGTGGGCGCGTCCGCCGCCAGCGTCGAGTTCGGCGCGCTCTGGACGCTCTGGACGCCGGCGGGCACCGCCGCCGAGGCGGTGGCCGTGCCCGCGAGGGGCAGGGCGACGGCCGTCACCAGGGCCGCGACGGCGGCGGCACGGGTGCGAAGGGGAATACGGGACATGCGAGTCCTCCAGGGTCGTCTGCCGGCGGCCCCACCTGGCGGCCGCCGAGTCCGTGACCGGACCGGGAACACGCTCGTGGACTCCCGCAGACAACCGGTCAACGTCCTGTCGACGCCCTGGTCACCACGGCCGCGGGCACTCCCCGCCGGGCTCCCCGGTAGACAACCGATGAACGGCGCATCAGTGAACTCCCGTACCACGCGCACGATTTCAGGAGGACAGTCCTCCGCTACGGGGGACCCGCGCAGGGCGGGGAATGCGAGGGCCGGGGGGAGGGGCGGTGGCGGGGCCCGTCACAAGTGGAGTGCCCGCCACCGCCGGAGTGCAGAGAGACCGCCTCGGGCCACCGGGGCCGGGCGGTCTCTGCTGTTCGGGCGGGCCCATGCGCCAACACGGCCCGCTGCCGATGTTCCCGAGATGTTGGAGTGAACAGCGCCCCCCGGGTTCCGGACCCGCAGGTCCGGGTGACGCCGCTGTCAATCGTCACACCCGGCCAGGACGGCTTACAAGGGCGCGCTGCACAAAGGCGCATCAAAATCCGGTTTCGATTCGTTGAACTGCGGCTTTCTGGTACGACGTTCGCAAGATTTCAGGTAGGGGCCGGGACTGTCGCGCATCAATCCGCGCGATGTTCGCCGAACCGATTGGGATTCACCCATATGCCTGACAGAGTGTCATCCAACGGGCACCCCGTGCGACGCCAACCGCACAAGTGCCCACCCGTTGGAGTGGACAGTGATATAGGAGGGTTCCCTCGATGACGAGGAAGCGGAACAAGCGCGTCCCCATCCCCTGCGCGGACGGCGTCCCGAGGCCCGCGCGCCGCCCGGCCCTGCCCTGGCCGTTCGTGGCCGGACAGTCGTCCGTGACGGCCGTGACCGCCGGCCAGGTGGCCGTGGTGATCGTCGTGGTCGTCCTGACCGTCGCGCTCACCGCCGCCCTGGTGGCGACCGGCATGTCGGCCGGAGTGGCGCTCGAACTGACCACCGGGGGCTGGCTGTTGGCCTCCAGGCTGCAAAGGGGACGGGCCTAGGGGAGAGCGCCTGCCTGCGATGGGACGCCGAGAGAACCCGATCGAGACGACCGAGCCGGCGCTGAGCCGACTGGCCGCCTGGCTGCGGGAGCAGCGCGAGCAGGCCGGGTTGACGTACAGTCAGCTCGCCGTTCGGACCAACTACCACGCCACCACCCTGCAACGGGCCGCCAGCGGGCGCTCCCTGCCGAGCTGGAAGGTCGTCGAGGCCGTCACCGGCGAATGCGGCGGCGACCTCAAGACGGCCCGGCGCAAGTGGGTCCACGCCAACTACTGGGCCCACGTGCCCCGCCCCTCGGGGAGCCGGCGGCTGCGCGCACCGAGGCGGGTCGACCCCCAACAGGTCGACTCCTTCGCCGACTTGCGCCGGGCGATGCACGAGATGCGCCGCAAGGCCGACTGGCCCTCCCTGCGGGAACTGGACCGCCGGGCCCGCGACCGGGGAGGGCGCCTGCCCTCCAGCACGCTGGCCCTGGTCCTCAAGGGCGAGGCCCCGCTGCGCAAACCCGTCTTCCTCGCCTACATGGAGGTCTGCGGGGTCCGGGAGGCCCGCCGCGCCCTGTGGGCGGCGGCCTGGGACCGGACGAACAACGCCCGCACCCCGTTCCCGGTCAACTCGCGCACGTACCAGAGCGAGTTCACCCGGGCCATGCAGTCCTCCAGCGCCGGGACGTCGACGGACATCCTGTTCCGGCTCTGGATGACCCTGCGCACCAACCTGGCCGCCGACCGCGACGACGGCCCCGGCCACTCCGGCGCGGCGGGCCGCGGAGGCACCGACGACAACCCGCCGGTGCTCGTGTGACCCGGTCCGCGGCCGGGACGCGCCACCCGCGTCCCGGCCGCGGGCCCCAGCCACCCACGGACGGGCACCCGCCCGCGTCCCCGTCGCGGGCCGGCGCCCGCCCGCGCCACCTGCGGGAAACCTCGGGACACCTCGGGAAACTCGGGACACCACCATGCCGACACCACCACGCCGCCCGGCTGCCCCCGGGCCCGCCCTGGGCCTGTGGGCGCTGCACGACCTCCACCTGCGCCACTACCTGGACTACGCCGCGCTGCTCCTGTCGCCCGCCGACGCGCCCCTGGCCGTCCGCGCCGCCTTCGAGGAGCTCGGCGGCCACTGGCTCGACGCCCTGGCCACCGCCAGCCCGGCCGCCTGCGCCTGGCAGGCGGTGCGCCGCCGCGTCTGCGCCCTGGCCGGCCCCCGGCCGCTCGGCCCGGTCGCCCACCTCACCGCCGCCCAGCAGGACGTCCTGCTGCTGCACCTGGTCCTCGACCTGTCCGCCGCCGAGATCGCCGCCCTCACCGGCACCGAGCCCGCCGCCGTCCACGTCCAGCTCCGCTCCCTGGCGGCCGCCCGCCGCTGAGCGGCCCCGCCCGGGGGTGCCCCCGCCGCGCGGCGCCCGGGGCCGGGCCGGCGGGCCGGCCCGTACGGCCGGCGGCGCACCCGGAGGTCACCGGTGCGCCGAAGAAGAGCGCCGCGAGAATTCCCGTTTCGGCCCGAGGCCTGTTACGGTCGTAGGAGTTGCAGTTTTGGTTCCCATGAACTCTGTGTGCGCCTGCTGATTCCCATCGCAGGCGTATTTTTTTTCTGAGATCCCGGCGGGTCATCAGTGCGGCGACGAGTAGCCCGCGCAGTGCGGTCTACAGCGCCTTAGAAGGAGAATTTCCCATGGCTTTCGGCACCGTGAAGTGGTTCAACGGGGAAAAGGGCTTCGGCTTCATCCAGCAGGAAGACGGCGGCCCGGACGTGTTCGCCCACTACTCGAACATCAACGCCTCGGGCTTCCGTGAGCTGCTCGAGGGCCAGAAGGTCGAGTACGACGTCACGCAGGGCCAGAAGGGCCTCCAGGCGGAGAACATCCGCCCCGTCGCTCTCTGACATTTCCCGCCGCACGATTCTCGAATCGTAGAGGGAACCGGGGCCCGTACCGCACAGGCGGTACGGGCCCCGGCCCATGTCCGCCCGCCGTCGCCGACCGTTTTCCTTATTCGCGGACTTCGCGAACCGGAATAAAACGGGCATGAGGGAATCCGCCCACCCGCCGGACTCGCCGGACCCGCCGTACGAGCCGGACCCGCCGACGCGAACCGGTCCACGCCTTCCCGCCCTCCGCCGACCGTCCCGTGCAGAAGCCGGCGGTCGCGCCCGCCCCGGGGTGAGCCCGACGGCGGACCGGGACCGTAGACGTGGACGGGGCGCCCGCTGCCGGAGCGGGCGCCGCGGCGCGAGGAGGCAGGCGTGCTCAGGTTCCACGGCGCATGGCGGATCACCGTGGTCGGCACGAGCGCCGACTTCGACCAGCGGGCGGTCGTGCGCGGCGCGTACGGACTGCGGGTGCTGCCGGGGCGGGTCGGCGCCACGATCGCGGTCGACGAGGAGAGCTGGACGCTGTCCCTGGAACACCGCCCGTTGGGCCGCACCTGGCAGCCCAACCTGCGCACCACCCCCGGTCCGGTCACCGAACACGACGGCCTGCGCAGCCAGTTGCTCACCAGCAACGACCGCCACTGGCCGGGCAAGCCGCTCGGCTACGTCAACTTCGTGCTGCGCCTGGAGCAGAGCGTCGCCCCGACCGGCGTCCCCCCGCTGCCGTCGCCGTCGCCGGGGGAGTACGGGCGGGCCACCCGGTAGCCCGACGGCGGGTCCGGGGGCTACCCCCAGGCCGGAGCGGCCCGCTGGCCGGGTGTTGCGGTGGGCGGGCGCCGAGTTGACTGGTCGTATCCGCACCAGCCGACCGACCGAAAGGCCGTCACCCGTGTCGTTCCGCACGACCGTCCGCACCGCCACCCGTACCACCGCCGCCCGTACGACAGCCGGCGAGCCCGCCTCCCGCCGCCGCGGCGCCCGGATCGCCGCCGTCGCCGCGCTGGCTGCCGCGCTGGGCGCCACCGCCATGAGCGGCAGCGCCTCCGCGATCGTCAACGGCCGTGACTCCACCGAGCGTTACCCCTTCATGGCCACCCTCCCGCTGAGCGCGAAGCAGCTAGCCGACGGCGCCTGCGGCGGCACCCTGATCGACCGCCAGTGGGTGCTGACCGCCGCCCACTGCGTGGTGGGCACCGAGGACACCGGCGTCACCCTCAAGGGCACCGTGCGCATCGGCAGCGCCCACCGCGACAGCGGCGGCAGCGTACGGAACGTCGAGCGCGTCGTCGTCCACCCCGGCTTCGGCTTCGGCGACGGCGCCACCCGCCCCAACCACGACGACCTCGCCCTCGTCCGCCTGGACCGCCCCGCCGCCGGGCAGCCCATCCGCATCGCCGACCACCCCGGCACCCCCGGCACCCCCACCCGGCTGCTCGGCTTCGGCACCGTCGTCGACACCCAGGACTACCAGCAGATGGTCTTCCCCGACCGCCTCCAGGAACTGCCCAGCCGCATCGGCGCACCGGCCGACTGCGCCCCCGGCTACGCCGACCCCACCCGCCTGTGCACGCTCAGCCGCGTCCCGTAGGCCATGGCCTGCTTCGGCGACTCCGGCGGCCCCCAGATCCAGCGCGGCCGCGGCGGCCGCTGGGAACTGGTCGGCGCCACCTCCGGCCCCGGCGCCCCCGGCGTGCCCTGCGCGGGCGGCCCCGGCCTGTACACCGACGTGCCCGCCTACGCCCCCTGGATCCGCGCCACCATCGCCGCCGGCTGACGGCCCGGCACCACCACGCGGCTAAAGTCCCAGGTGAGAACCGTCGCGCCCGAGGAGAGCCCGCCATGCCGACCGACCCCGCCGCCACCGCAACCCCCGCCCCCGCCGCGCGCCCGCACCCCGCGCGCCTCGGCCTGGGCACGGCGGCCGTCGGCCGGCCCGGCTACATCAACCTCGGGCGCGACACCGACCTGCCCGCCGACCGCACCGTCGACGCCCTGCGCGCCCGCACCCACACCCTGCTCGACGCCGCGTACGCCGCCGGCGTCCGCTACCTCGACACCGCCCGCTCCTACGGCCGCGCCGAGGAGTTCCTCGGCCAGTGGCTCGCCGAACACCCCCGGGCCGCCGCCGAGGTGACGGTCGGCAGCAAGTGGGGCTACACCTACACCGCCGACTGGCGGACCAGCGGAGTCGCCGCACACGAGGTCAAGGAGCACTCGACGGCCGTCTACGACCGCCAGATCCACGAGACCCGCGCCCTGCTCGGCGACCACCTGGACGTCTACCTCGTCCACTCCGTCACCCCCGACAGCCCCGCCCTCACCGACCCCGCCCTGCACCGGCGCCTCGCCGCCCTCGCCGCCGAAGGCGTGCGGGTCGGCCTGTCCACCAGCGGCCCCGCCCAGGCCGACACCATCCGCCGGGCCCTCGCCGTCACCGCCGACGGCCGCCCGCTGTTCACCGCCGTCCAGGCCACCTGGAACCTGCTGGAGACCTCCGCCGCCCCCGCCCTCGCCGAGGCCCACGCGGCCGGCTGGCTCGTCGTCGTCAAGGAGGCCATGGCCAACGGCCGCCTGGCCGGCCGCAACGCCACCGGCCCCGACACCACCGCCCTGCGCACCCTCGCACAGCACACCGGCGCGACCGCCGACGCCCTCGCCCTGGCCGCGGCCGCCGCCCAGCCCTGGGCCGACACCGTCCTCTCCGGCGCCGCCACCCCCGACCAGCTCACCTCCAACCTCGCCGCCACCCACCTGCGCCCCACCCCCGAGGACCTCACCGCCCTCGCGCCCATGGCCGAGCCCGCCGAGACCTACTGGCACACGCGGGCCGCACTGCCCTGGTCCTGACGGGGCGCCCGCCGCCGGGCGCTGTCGGTGCCCGCCCCTACGGTGGGCCGCATGATCGAGCACCCGGACCTCGCCGCCGCCCTCGCCGCCCTGCCCGTCGACCTGCCGCCCGGGCGACTGGTCACCGAGGAGGACGGGCGGGAGCCGCTGCTGTGGATCAGCGACGACCCCGCGCCCGCCGGGCTGTGGCGGCAGCTGCACCGCGCCCACCCGCAGACCGGCCTGTGGCCGCTGCTGCTCAGCCCGCTGGACCGCGACGACGACTACCGGCCCTGGCTGTCCGGCGAGCTGTACCCGGCCGACGCCTCCGAGCCCTCCCGCTACGACCCGCAGACGCTGCTGCGCGGCTGGTGGAGGCAGGTCGACGAGGACGAGGACGAGGACGGGGACGCGAGCGAGGACGCCGAGATCCTGGACGAGGCCCTGGCCCCCTACGGCCGCGTCTGGCCCGGCCCCGCCCCCACCGCCACCGTGCCCGACGGCGCCGCCGGCACCGAGGCCCGGGAACTGGCCGAGGTGCTGGGCTCCGTCAAGGACGTCCGCCTCGGCCTGGTGCGGGCCGGCAGCGGCGCCGAGGCGCTGACGGCCTGCGGCTGGAGCGGCCCGGCGAACCACGCCGACACCGGCAGGATCGCCGCCGTGCTCGCCGACTGGGAACGCCGCTTCGGCGCCCAGGTGGTCGAAGTCGGCTTCGCCACCCTGGAGTTGAGCGTCCCCGTGCCGCCCGCCACGCTCGCCGAGGCGCTCCCGCTGGCCGCCGAGCACACCGCCTTCTGCCCCGACCTCGTCTTCCAGGGCACCGGCACCCTCACCGCCTACGCCGAGCAGCTGGTGGACGCCCACCAGTGGTCCTTCTGGTGGGACTGACCTGACCCCGGGGGGTACGGGGCCGGGGGTCCGGGGGGGCCGACGTCCCGGCCCCCGGACCCGCCCGGCGGCCGCGCGCCGCCGGTGTGGCATGCTGCGCCGGGCCGCGAACCGAGCGCGAGCACCGACCACACCACCCCCCCCCGAGGAGCGCGCCCTGAACACCGCCTGCGCCGAAGCCCTGTCCGCAGGACTCCTGGTGCTCGTCCTGGTCTGCGCCGTCGCCCGCCCCTGGGGCTGGCCGGAGGCCGCCGTCGCCGTGCCGGCCGCCGCCCTGCTCGTGGCGACCGGCGCCGTCCCGCTGGAGCACGCCACCGCCGAAGCCGCCCGCCTCGGACCGGTGATCGGCTTCCTGGCCGCCGTCCTGGTCCTGGCCAAGCTCTGCGACGACGAGGGACTGTTCCGCGCCTGCGGGGCCTGGATGGCGCGCAGCGCCGCCGGACGCCCGCGCCGCCTGCTGGTCCAGGTGTTCACCGTCGCCTCGGTCGTCACCGCCGTGCTCAGCCTGGACGCCACCGTCGTCCTGCTCACCCCCGTCGTCCTCGCCACCGCCGCCCGCCTCGGCGCCCGGCCCGCACCGCACCTGTACGCCTGCGCCCACCTGTCGAACACGGCATCGCTGCTGCTGCCCGTCTCCAACCTGACCAACCTGCTCGCCTTCACCGCCAGCGGCCTGAGCTTCGGCCGCTTCGCCGCCCTCATGACGCTGCCGTGGCTGGCGGCGGTCGGCGTCGAGTACCTGGTGCTGCGCCGCTGCTTCGCCGCCGACCTGGACGCCGCCCCGGCCGAGACCCCCGAGACCGGACCGGCCCCCGCCATGCCGGTCTTCGCCCTGGCCACCGTCGGCTGCACGCTCGCCGGGTTCGTCCTCGCCTCCGCGCTGGACGTCAACCCGGCCTGGGCGGCGGCCGCCGGCGCCACCGTCCTGGCCGCCCGCGCCCTGGCCCGCGGCCACGCCACCCCCGCGACGGTGGTGCGCTCGGCCGCCCTGCCGTTCCTGGCGTTCGTCCTCGCCCTGGGCATCGTGGTGCGCGCGGTCGTCGACAACGGCCTGGCCGCCGGCCTCGCCCACCTCGTCCCGTCCGGCACCGCGCTGCCCGCCCTGCTCGCCACCGCCGCCCTGGCCGCCGTCCTCGCCAACGTCATCAACAACCTGCCCGCCACCCTCGCCCTGGTGCCGCTGGCCGCCCCCGTCGGGCCCGGCGCCGTCCTCGCGGTCCTGCTCGGGGTGAACATCGGCCCCAACCTCAGCTACGCCGGCTCGCTGGCCACCCTGCTGTGGCGCGGCATCGTCCGCGACCGCGGCGTACCGGTGGACCTGCGCGAGTTCACCCGCCTCGGCCTGCTCGCCGTCCCGGCCACCCTCACCGCCGCGGTCCTGGCCCTGTGGGCCTCGCTGCGCCTGATCGGGGTCTGAGCGGGGGCCTGACGGGTGCCGGAGTGCTGTGACCGCGCCGGGCCTACGCGGGGCGCAGGACGGGATCGATCCCCGCCAGGGCTTCGTGCAGCCGGCGAGCCCCCGAGGCACCATGGTCGTCGGTGCCCATGGCAAGCCTCGCGTCACCGTGTCGTGGCGGAGCGGGAAGTCGGCGGGTCCGACGTCCCGCGTCGGGGAGTGGCCGGCGGGCCCGGTCCGGTCAGTACTCGGAGCTGGGGGCCGGTGTGACCGGGCCGAGGTCCGGTGCGTCGCGCAACTCCACCGCTGCGCCGTGGCGTTCGAGTTCCAGGACGACCAGTTCGTTGGCGCCGGCCCGCCACAGCGGGGCGGGGGCGTAGAGGGTGCGCTGGGGGCCGGCGGCGCAGTGGCGGCCGAGCAGGAAGCCGTTGAGCCAGAGCAGTCCGCGGCCCCAGTGGGGCAGGGCGACGAACGCGTCGGCGGGGGAGGGGAGTTCGGCGGTGAAGCGGTGGAAGGCCGGCTCCCCGTCGCGTACCCCGGCGTCGTCGGTGAAGCGCAGGGCGGACAGGTCGGTCAGCGGCAGGGGGCGGATCTGCCAGTCGAAGAGCCGCTGGTGGCCGTGCGAGACGCCGCGGGTGATGCCCTTGCGGTCGTCCATCTGCGGGCCGTAGTTCACCCGGCCCAGTGCCTCGACCAGGATGTCCAGCACGACGCCGTCGGGCCCGGTGGCCAGCGGCAGGGTCGCGCCGGGGGAGTTGCGCTCCAGCGTCCCGAGCGGGCGGCCGTCCGCGAAGACCTGCGCCCGGTCGGCCAACCCGTCGATGCGCAGCGGCAGTTCGGGGCGCGGCCCGGGCACGCGGGTGCGGTAGTGGATCAGGCCGCGGTCCTGCCCGACCTGTTCCATCGGCAGCGGTGCGGCGTGCCGGCGCGGCCGCGACAGCGCGTCCAGGGCCTTCGCCAGGGGCGCCCGCCCGTGCGCGCGCTCCAGCCGCTGCGGCGCCACCCGGGGTACGGGGGTGGGCAGTTCGCCGTCCGGCAGGGGCAGGTAGCGGCCGATGACCTCGCGCAGGGCGTGGAACTTCTCGGTCAGTTCGCCGGCCTCGCCGATCGGCGCGTCGTAGTCGTAGCTGGTGACGGTCGGCTCGTAGCCGGCGTCCAGCGGGTGGGCGCCGGAGTGGTTGGCGCCGGACCACAGGCCGAAGCTGGTGCCGCCGTGCGCCATGTAGAGGCTGACGGAGGCGCCGGTGGCGAGGAGTTCGTCGAGCGAGGCGGCGGTCTCCTTGGGGTCGCGGACGTGGTGCGGCAGGCCCCACTGGTCGAACCAGCCGATCCAGAACTCCATGGCGGTCAGCGGGCCTTCGCCCTGGTGGCGGCGGAGTACCGCGAGGCGCTCGGGCGCGCGGGAGCCGAAGGTGGCGGTGGCGAGGTGACCGGGGATGGCGCCGCCCTGCTGCATGGTGTCGTGGGCGCCGTCGGCGGTGAACAGCAGGCAGTCCACGCCGCGCCGCACCAGGCCGTCGCGCAGGTGGGCGAGGTAGGCGGCGTCGTCGCCGTAGCTGCCGTACTCGTTCTCCACCTGCACCGCCACCACCGGCCCGCCCCGGCTCGCCAGCAGCGGCAGCAGCTCGGGCGCCAGCGCGTCGAACCAGCCGTCCACCTCGGCCAGGTACGCCGGGTCCGCGCAGCGCAGCCGCAGCCCGTCCACCGCGAGCAGCCGGGCGGGCAGCCCGCCGAACTCCCACTCCGCGCAGATGTACGGGCCAGGGCGCAGGATCACGTCCAGGCCCAGGCCGCCGGCCAGCCGCACGAACCGGGCCACGTCCCGCCAGCCGGTGAAGTCCACCGTCCCGTCGGGCAGTTCGTGGAAGTTCCACGGGACGTAGGTGTCCACCGTGTTCACGCCCAGCGCCCGCACCCGCCGCAGCCGGTCCTCCCACAGCCGCGGGTGCACCCGGAAGTAGTGCACCGCCCCGGCCACCACCCGGTGCGGCACCCCGTCCCGCACGAACCCGTCCGCGTCGTACCCGAGCATGCGCACACCCCGCCTTCCCGCAGGACACCCCCGCGGGCCCCGGAGGTCCCGGAGACCCGGCACCGCCGAGCCTAGCGAGGATCTGGCCGCGTGGGCCGTCGGTGCTCAGGTGTCGTAGCAGCCGTTCCAGGGGGCGGAGAAGGCCAGGCCGTCCGGGTGGAGCTCCATCCAGACGCCGTCCTCCTCGTCCTCCTCTTCCTCGTCCACCTCCAGGACCAGGCCGAACAGGGCGCCCTCGAAGCGGACGTCGAAGGGCGCGATGGCGATGTCCTGGTAGTGCCGCCCCGGCAGGGCGTCCAGCCACTGCTCCAGCAGCCGCCGGGCCGCGGCGATCGCCTGCTGCTCGCCGTCCGCCGTCGTGCCGGTGAACTCGATGCGCGAGCCCAGGTGGCGGCCGGCCTCGTCGAAGCGGTGGAGGACGGCGTGCCAGCGCTTCTGCGGCTGCCAGTCGTCGCCGCTCCAGCCCTCGCGGTAGGCCGCGACGACGGTCGCGTAGAACTGGCCGCCCTCGCACCGCCCGATCGTGCGGGTGCGGTAGTCGGGCTGGTAGCCGATCGGGATGACCTTGGGAACGTTCACGGGCCGAACCCTAGCTCCCACCTGCGACAACGCGCGCCGGCGGGGGCCGGCGGGGGCCGGCGGAGCAGGGATCCCGGCCGCCCCGAGGACGCACACTCCCGCCGCGATGCCCAGGGACCGCCGCCGACGGCGCGGCTCCTCGCCGCCCGCTGCCGCCGTCGAGCCGTCCCGCGTCTGGACCCCGCCCTGCGCTTCCTGTGATCATGCCGCTGAACTGAGCGGATGCCGGCAGTCGCGGTGACACGCGGCCGTAGCCGGGGGCGCGGGAGACCACGAGAGGGAACGACGGTGCACACAACCGACATCAGCGGGCTTCTGGAGCTCATGCCCCCGCCCGAGGGGGCCGGTGAATCCGGTGACTGGGCGGTGGTCGAGTCGGCGTGGGGTCTGCGGTTCCCGCGCGACTACGTCGAGTTCGTCGCGCGGTACGGGGCGGGGGAGATCGACCGGTCCCTCGCCGTGTTCGCCCCCGACGAGCTGATGCCGCCGGACGCCCCGCAGCCGGGCATGCGCGGCATGACGGAGGAGGCGCGCCTGCTCTTCGAGGAGGAAGGCGAGCCCACCGGCGAGGTGCGCTCCGCCGGGCAGATCGTCGCCTGGGGAGCGTCCTGCACCGCCGACACGCTGGCCTGGCTGACGGTCGGCGACGACCCCGACGCGTGGCCGGTCCTGGTCCTGGACCGCGACGGGGGCGCGCCCCGGGTCTTCGGCCCGGGCATGGTCGGGTTCCTCCACGGGGTGGTCTCCGGGGCGGTCGGCCCGAGCCCCGTCGGCGCCGTCGTCGCCTGGGGCGAGGAGCCGCCCCGCTTCGTCCACTGGCGGGCGGGGTAGCGGCCGGCCCGGGCCGGAGCCGCGTGCGCCCGCTACCGCGGCGGCAGGCCGAGGGTGGGGAGGTGGTCGGCCATCAGGAGGGCGACGAGTTCGCGGCGGGAGCGGACGCCGGTCTTGTGGAGGATGGCGGTGACGTGCTGCTGGACGGTGGGCACGGTCAGGTGGAGCAGCGCGGCGATGTCCTTCGTGCTGGCGCCGCGCACCGCGTGCAGGGCGACCTGCTGTTCACGCGGGGACAGGCCGTGGGCGAGGATCGCCAGCGGCAAGCGCTGGACGGGGGAGGCCGGGGAGGCGACGACGGCGACGCCGCCGCGCCGGCCGTCCAGCGGGGAGGCGTGCAGGGACAGCCACTGGCCGTCGGGGGTGCACACCCGCACCTCGGCGGGGCCGCCGCGGCGGGCGGCCTGGCGGGCGACGGTGAGGAAGCCGCTGGGCACGCCGCCGGTGTGGGCGGTGGGTTCGGCCATCCGTCCGATCAGTTCGCGGGCCGCCGCGTCCGCCGAGCGCAGCCGCCCGTACCGGTCCAGGATGGCGACGGCCGGGGCGGGGACGGGCGGCAGGGGGCGGGCGCCGCGCAGGGCGGCGAGGTGGGTGTCGCGCAGGGCGGCGCCGATCGGGGCGGCGACGCGTTCGGCCAGGCGCAGGTCGGGCAGGTCGTAGCGGCCGCGGGCGCGTTCGCGCATGAACGCCGCGGAGCCCCAGCGGCCGCCGCCCACATCGAAGTTGATCCGCAGTTCGTCGCCGTATCCGCAGGGGTTGAGCAACTCCCGGTAGCGGACGCTGCGTTCGGGGCGGCCGTCGGTGGCCCGGTCGACGGTCTGCGCCCGGTGGCCGGCGGTGCGGATCGCGGTGAAGGTGGTGGAGTCCTCGCCCTGGAGCTCCAGGTGCACGGCCTGCTCGAACTGGGCGGGGTCCAGGCCGTCGGCGACGGTGGAGGTGGGGAACCCGGTGACCGGGTCGTTGCCGTGCCAGCAGCCGCCGTCGTAGCCGAGCGGTTCCAGCAGCAGGGTGTGCAGCTCGCGGAACAGCGCGGCCGCGGGTAACCCGGAGGACGCCAACTCGCCTATGGAACCCAGGACTTCCCGCTCAACCTCACGTCGTTTGGCCACGGACGGAATCCTACGGACGCAGGGTCTCCGTGTCCGGTGAACGGACGAGGAAGGACGGGTACGGAGCGATGGGGAGAGGCGCCCGCCCCCGCCGGTGACCGGCGTTCCCGTCCGTCACCGGCCGTCGCGCTCGCGCCACCAGGCGACCGTGGCCCGCAGCTGCTCCTCCAGTGGCGTGGCGCGCACCGTGAACGCGGCCTCGTAGGCGGAGCAGTCCACCGTGAACGGCCGGTCGAACTGGTAGCGCGTCTCCCGCAGTTCGCGCAGCAGCGGGGAGAACAGCCCCGCCACGGCCAGCGCCGCCGCGGGCAGGCGGCGCACCGGGACCGGGCCGCCGCCGGCCTCGGCGGCCAGCCGCTCGACCATCGCGCGCACCGATAGCGGAGGGGCGGTGGGCACGTGCCAGGCCCGGCCCCAGGCCCGCTCCTCGCCCGCGAGTTCGGCCATCGCCCGGGCCACGTCCGGCAGGTAGGTCCAGCTGTGCGGGGCGTCCGGGTCGCCGAGCGTCGCGACCGGGCGGCCCTTGAGCAGGTTGGGCAGCACCCGCGCGGCCAGGTGGCCGCCGTCGGTGACGCCGGGGCCGAAGAAGTCCGAGGCCCGCACCTCCACCGCCCGGATCCGCCCGGCCTCGTGCAGCGCCCGCGCCCGCTCCCAGGTCGCGGCCCGCACCTGCCCCTTGGGGCCGGTCGCGGCGAGCGGCAGGTCCTCGGTCAGCGGCCCCGCCACCGGCCCGTAGCCGTACAGGTTGCCGAGCATGACCAGCACCGCGCCGCTCTCCTCGGCCGCCGCGCACAGCGAGGCGCTCAGCGCCGGCCAGAGCCGCGCCCACTGCGGCAGCGGCGGCGCGGCGCAGCCGTGGACGGCGACGGCGCCGCGGGCGGCCCGCGCCAGCGCCGCGGGGTCGCTCGCGTCCAGGGCGAGGTGCTCGACGCCGGCGGCGGCCGGCCCGGCGGGGCGTCCGGTACGGGTGGCGACCCGGACCTCGTGGCCCTGTTCGGCCAGCAGGCGGGCGGTGGCGGCCCCGGCGGGCCCGTGTCCGACGACCAGGTGGAAGCTCATCCGCCACACCCTAGTACTGCAACGACACTCCGTAACGTTGCGTGTCCTCGCCTCGTTGAGTGTGTTCGTGCTGGAAGAAATAACTGACGGATGGTCGGGCGAG
>NZ_JBHJSJ010000010.1:0-5727 GCF_042268845.1 Kitasatospora sp. NPDC056273
ATTATGATCGCGGGTTTGTTTTCTTTCTCCGGGCCTTTATTTTTTGGCCTGTTTGCCGTTGGGGTGGGCGTGGGTCTATAAACGGCCCCACCCCCTTCGCGCCGGTCTCACGGACCAGGCCTGGCTCACGTACCCGCCGAACGGAAGGCGAGCCGCCCCCCCACCGCCCGCGGCAGACTCCTCTCGGCCGCAAGGACCAAGCCGGCCGCCGTCGACGGCTCAACGCCCATCAGGTCCGCCGCCTCCGTCAGCTGCATCCCCAACCGGTAGTGCAACACAGCGGCATCGGCAGCGGCGCTCGGCAACAGGCGGTGCAACGCGTCCGCCTCCTGCGCACCATGCCGCCCCTCACAGCGCGCTGACACCTCCTCGCGCACCAGCGCCCACACGACAGCCGACAGATTCTGCTCCCGCACCAGACGAGGCCAATCCGCCGCCAGCCTCACCACCACCCGATCAACTGCCTGCTGGGCACCAGGAGCCGACCCCAACCGGGACACGGCATACCTCCAGTACGGGCCCCGGTGCCGCAGGACAAACGCATCCAGCACCTCATCACTCCCAACCATGACTCGCCTCCCCCTCCGGCACGGCCGCGCGCTCGAAACCGCCGGCCCGCCCGAAGCCCCCGTGCACCAACTCCACCAGCACGGCGTAGTGCAGCTGCTCCCAGCACGGACGAAGGTCCGCCGGGCGCCCGCCCAACGCCGTGGCCAAGGCACTGACCACAGGCCAGTCCGGCACCGTCTCGAACCCCAGCACCGACCGCACCAGCTTCTCCGTCAGCCCCGGCGCCCGCGCGCACACCCGCTCCACCGGCAGCTCGCCGGCCGCCAGATGCAGGCCACGAAGCGCCCACAGCACCCGGTCGGCGGCCACCGCCAGCGACACCCGACCCGGCAACACGATGCCCTGAGCCAACTCCCACAGCATCCGCACCGACCGCGGATCGCCCCCGAACGCCTCCACGAGCGTCTGCAGGATCGGCCACGTCGGCACCCGGTCCCCAGCCAGAATCCTCGACACGTACGACGCCGAACACCCAGCCTGCTCCGCCGCGGCCTGAAGACTCACCTCGCTACCCACCTGCAGCACGGTCAGCGCCGCCGCCAGATGGTCCGCATACCGGGGCCCCGGCGCACGCACAGCCACCTCCCCCGGCACAGGGCCACTCCCGCCAGGCTCGGCCGCCGCCTGCCGACCCCGGCGGCGAACCAGCTGCTGCTCCACCTGCTGCGGGGCCCACCGACGCCGAGCCGAATCCGCCTCGACCCCCAGGGCCGCCCCGATCTCCGACCACGACGCACCGCCGCGGTGCGCATCGTGCACCACCGCCGCGGCGTAGTGGTCGACCTCGCCGCGAAGCTCCCGCGCACGTGCCACCAGCACCACCAGCGGCGCCTGACGCGACTGCGCGTCCAGCAGCCTGCCCGCCGCCGCGTGCACGTCCTCCGCCACCAACTGCCCCCACCCGCCGGCGTCCTGGGCGGTTCGCCGCACAGCGGCCCGACCCTTGTCGCGCAGCCGCTGCGCCCGCTTCTGGCACTTCGTCGTGTGGTACTGCTTCGGCCGCCCCGCGCGCACCGGCCGCTGGAACGCCCGTCCGCACGATTCCAGCGCGCACGTCGCGGTCACCCATGTCGTCATCTCTGATTGCCCTTTTCTCCCTCGTCCGGCGGCATTTCCGCCCTCAGGGGCGGACCGCGTCGGCGGTCCGCCCGGGGCGCCCGGCAGGGGTGTGCCAGAGCATGCGGGCCTACCCCTGCCGGGACGGTGCCTACTGCAGGCGCAGGTGCCGGTAGCGGAATCGAGCCTGACCGGCGGCAGTGATCAGCGCGCCGAGTCCGGCGAGCAGCCACCACGGCACCGCGTTGGCACATGCCATGGGCACGGTGACGGCTGCGGTCACCGAGCCGAGGGAGACCGATACGTCCCAGTAAACGAACCCGCGCGACAGCCGCGGGTGACTGGTAGGTTCGGTGGCGATCACGGGTCGGCTAGCAGGCAGCCCCGTGAGGGCGTAGTTGTGCACACGCACTCCTCGCTCCGGGCCCCGGCCAGCGGTTTCCGACACCAAGGCCGGGGCCGTTCTTTTGCTGTGCGGAGAACGGTACCGCTAACTCGGCGCGCCCGAAGACCACTTGCATCAAAGGGCCCTTTTCTGGCCGATTGCGGGAGTCGATGGGAATGGCGGGACTGACGGGGACTCGTCACCTTTAGGGGCGCTGGTCGCAGGGGTGTCGTGCGCAGTAACTATCAGTGGATGCCCGCATGGTGGCGCATAGGCGTGCAGATCCGATCAGGGATGCGCGGATTCGCGTCGGGTCAGCGTCAGGGATTGCCCTCCGAGTCCTGGAATTTGACCTTGCGGTCCAATGTTCGAACGCAAGATTGACGATCCTTTGCAATCCCCCCGGTTGCAGATGCAAATGACCGGAGCAGAATATTCCGGAACTATGGTGGTGTAGATCACACGATGCGGAGGGGCGAGACAAGCAGGCGGGTGAAGGAGACCGACCAGGCGATCGTGCCCGAGCCTCCAGAGATGTGCCTGAGCTCCTCCTCACGGCGCCGGCCCGAGAGCTGGAATCCAGGGAGTAGGAGGGCAAGCGCCGGGGGCAGGTCTGCCGCGCGGCTCTGGGCGGCCGAGGGACGTCCCCGGGCCCGACCCGACGACGCCGAGCAGGAGTTCCGTGCCCAGATCGACGGACCGCCGCCGACCGGCAAACCCCCGCCACACGCCTCGGCCGGTCGGCGTCGCTTCCTACGCGAACTCGGATGAGCGCGGCTGGGCTCGTCCGAGCTCTGCCGGACCTGCCTCTCGGCACATCCCAAGCCGAGAAGACGCCGGTGACCGAGACGCTGGCCATCTGCGCGTAGCGGCCAACCGGGCCGATCAGCCGTCTGACTTCGGGGCCGGTGGGCCCGCCTGGCCAAAGTCGGCCTTCGCCTGCGCAGACCGCTCTGCGGGCCCTACGGTGTCCGCATCGACATGACCGCAGGTCAGGTGTTCAAGGGGTGGATACGGATGAGGGTTCCGCTGGCGGACGCAGTCGCGGCGGTACGCGACGAACTGATCGAGGCGGCGGCACGGGTCGGGGCTGGTCCGGGAGTGGTGTTCGCGGTGGGGCCAGTGGAGATGGAGTTCGAGGTCGAGCTGCGTGCCGACGCGACGGCGAAGGCCGGCTTCAAACTCTGGGCAGTCGGCGCCGAGACCGAAGCCGGCGTCTCCCGCGCTCGCACCCATCGGGTCTCCTTCACCCTCACCCCGAAGCGGCTCGACGGCGGCGACCTCCTCGTCAGCTCTGCGCAGGAGCGCCCGGTCGGGCCCGGTGACACCTCCGGGCGCATCGAATAGGGCCTCGGGCTGTTTCTGGTCCCGGACAGCACCAGGGTCTGGGAGCAGCGACCGGGTGGCAGGCGGAAGGGCGAGTAGGGCGGGTGGGGGTCCGGGATGGAGCAAGGGCGTCTTGCGGCGGTGACCGGGGCGGGTGGGTCGGGGTCGGGATATGCGGTCGGCGGCCGGCTGGTGCTGACCTCCGCGCATGTCACCGGCCCGGCCGGAACCAGCGTCCACGTGTTTCACCCGGGCGGGAGCGGCACGGCGGGCGGGAAGGTGGCATGGGCCGGCGCAGCCGGCGAGCGTGACGACGCCGCGCTCGTCCTCGTCGACGACTCCCCACACTGGCAGCCACCCACCACTCCCGTTCAGTGGGGGCGACCGGACACCACCCGCCCCGGCACTCCATGTGAGACATGGGGTGTCCCCGACGAGGCCCAACGCCCCGACCACCCCACCGAGGCTTCACACCTGCACGGTGAGGTGAACCCGGGCAGCGGCTTCGTCGGCAATCAGTACGTCATGGACCTGCGCACCCCCGTCGCCGGGTGGCCGGGCGACGGGACGTCGCCGTGGGGCGGCCTGTCGGGGGCGGCGGTGTTCTGCGACCGCTACCTCACCGGCGTCGTCGCCTCCGACCACGCGAACTCCGCTCACGGCCGGCTCAACGTCGTCCCCTCCTACGTCCTCCACCACGACCCCGACTTCCGCACCGCCCTCACCGAGCACGGCGGCGGCCCGGAGACCGGGCTAGAGGCGGTGGAGTTCCAGGACATCGCCGACCCCACCGTCCATACCGCCGTCCGACGCGCCCCGGTGACACCGGCGGCACTGCTGGAAGCCGGGCGGCAGACCGTTCCCTTCCACGGCCGCGAGGACCTGCTCGCCGAACTGCGGGCGTGGTGCCGACCGGGCGGGTTCGGGGCGTGGCTGCTGCACGGCCCCGGAGGCCAGGGCAAGACCCGCCTCGCCCGCCACCTCGGCCGGCAACTCACAGCCCAGGGCTGGACGGTGCTGTGGCCGCGGGCTGGCGCCCGTCCCGATCAGCTGCTGGAGGTCCGACGGGCGGCGAAGCCGCTGCTGGTCGTCCTCGACTACGCCGAGACCCGCCCCAACCAACTCGGCGCCCTCGTTGAGGCCGCCGCCGAACACCCCGGCACCAGCCCCTTCAAGCTCCTGCTCCTGGCCCGCACCGCAGGGGACTGGTGGCAGCAGGCCCAGGCGGGAAGCCGGCAGGCCGAGGACCTCCTCGCCACCGCCCGCACGCGCCGCCTCACGCCCCTGGAGGACGACCCCGAACTGCGTGCCGGCCACTACCGCGACGCCGCCCACGCCCTCGCCACCGCGCTGCCGACCGTTCCAGACATGGCCGGACATGACTGGACGGTGGCCGCCGCAGCCCTGCGACCACCACGGCAACTGGATCGGGACGACGCCTACGGCAACGCGCTCACCCTCCACATGACCGTCCTCGCCGACCTCCTCGACACCGCACGGACCGAACCCACTAACCACACTGGGGACGAGGACGTGCAGGACGTCGAGGACCGGCTGCTCGGCCATGAAGCCCGCTACTGGCACAGCGGCGCCGCTGCCCGCAGCCTCGCCCCCGCCCTCAGCAGGAGCACCCTGGAGACCGCGCTCGCCGCCGCCCACCTCACCGGCGCCGTCGACCGCGAACACGCCGACCGGCTGTGGCAACGCCTGCCCGCGCTAGCCGACCAGCCCCGCGACCGCCGCGACCAGGTCACCGCCTGGCTAGCCGCCCTCTACCCCGCAACACCAACCCAGACAGGCGAAGCGCCTTGGGGCGCCTTTCAGCCCGACCGTCTCGCCGAACGCCACACCGGCAACACGCTCATCGACAGGCCGGACCTTGCTGACGACCTCCTCCACGGCTCCGACGACACCCAGAGCAGGCAGCTCCTCACCGTCTACACCCGCGCCGCCGCCCATCCCGCCCTCCACCGGCTCGGCAAACAGCTCACCGAACTCTGCATCCGTCACTACGAGACTCTCACCGCGCACATCATCAACACCGTCACCCGCACCGACCACCCGGCCCCCCTTATCGCCGCCCTCGACACCATCACCGCCCGCGCCGACACCCCCTTCGACGATCTCAGGGCGATTTACTTTCAACTCCCCAAGGCCAGCCACCGCCTTGCCACCACTGCAGCTCGCCTCGCCCACACCATCACCACCCACTACCGCACTCTCGCCGAGACCAACCCCGAGGCCTACCTGCCAAACCTCGCCACCTCCCTCAACAACCTCTCCGTCCGACTCAACGATGCCGGTCGGCCAGGAGAGGGCTTGGCTGTCATTCAGGAGGCCGTTGCCATCCGTCGCGCCCTCGCCGAAACCAACCCCGACGCCCACCTGCC
>NZ_JBHJSJ010000010.1:5826-15190 GCF_042268845.1 Kitasatospora sp. NPDC056273
TGCCGGTCGGCCAGGAGAGGGCTTGGCTGTCATTCAGGAGGCCGTTGCCATCCGTCGCGCCCTCGCCGAAACCAACCCCGACGCCCACCTGCCCGACCTCGCCACCTCCCTCAACAACCTCTCAGTCCGGCTCGGCGCCGCCGGGCAGCGGGCCGAGGGTCTCGCAGTCATTCAGGAAGCTGTAGGCCACTCCCGCACCCTCGCCGAAACCAACCCCGAGGCCTACTTGCCCGGTCTCGCTACGGTCCTCAACACCCTCTCCGTGCGGCTTGGTGATGCTGGCCGGTGGGCTGAGGGTCTGGCCGCTGTCCGTGTGGCCGTCGCCATCCGTCGCGCCCTCGCCGAGACCAACCCCGACGCTCACTTGTCCGACCTCGCCATAGCCCTTCACCGCCTCTCGATCCGGCTCGGTGATGTCGGCCGGTGGGCTGAGGGGTTGGCCGCCGCCCAGGAGGCTGTCGGCCACTACCGTGCCCTCGCTGAGACCAACCCTGAGGCCCACCTGGCCCGCCTCGCCGCCGCCTTGAGCAACCTCTCCCTCCGACTTGGCGATGTCGGCCGGTGGGCTGAGGGGTTGGCCGCCGCCCAGGAGGCTGTCGGCCACTACCGTGCCCTCGCCGAAACCAACCCCGAGACCCACCCTGAGGTCTATCTGCCCGGTCTCGCCAAGGCTTTGAGTAACCTCTCGATCCGGCTCGGTGATGCTGGCCGGTGGGCTGAGGGGCTGGCCGCCGCCCAGGAGGCTGTCGGCCACTACCGTGCCCTCGCCGAGACCAACCCCGAGGCCCACCTGCCCGACCTCGCCAAGGCCCTCAACAACCTCTCGATCCGGCTCGGTGATGTCGGCCGGTGGGCTGAGGGGTTGGCCGCCGCCCAGGAGGCTGTCGGCCACTACCGTGCCCTCGCTGAGACCAACCCCGAGGCCCACCTGGTCGACCTCGCCATGGCCCTCCATAACTTCTCCCTCCGGCTCGGTGATGCTGGCCGGTGGGCTGAGGGGCTGGCCGCCGCCCAGGAGGCTGTCGGCCACTACCGTGCCCTCGCCGAGACCAACCCCGAGGCCCACCTGCCCCGCCTCGCCGTGGCCCTCAACAACCTCTCCCTAGGGCTCGGAGCGGCGGGTCGGCAGGCCGAGGGCTTGGCTGCTGTCCAGGAGGTCGTCGGCCACTACCGTGCCCTCGCCGAAACCAATTCCGAGGCCTACCGGGCCCGCCTCGCCAGCGCCTTGAGCAACCTCTCCGCCCGACTTGGCGATATCGGCCGGTGGGCCGAAAGTCTGACCATCGTCCAGGAGGTCGTCGGCCACTACCGCGCCCTCGCCGAGACCAACCCCGAGGCCTACCTACCTCACCTCGCCTTGGCCCTCAACAACCTCTCCGCCCGGCTGGGGAAGGCCGACCGGTGGGCCGAGGGTCTGGCCGCCGCCCAGGAGGCCGTCGGCCACTACCGCGCCCTCGCCGAGACCAACCCCGAGGCCTACCTGCCCGACCTCGCCATGGCCCTCAACAACCTCTCCGTTTTGATGAGAGTGGTCGGCCGGTTGGAGGAGGGTCTGGCTGTCGGTCAGGAAGCCATCGACCACTACCGCACTCTCGCCGAGACCAACCCCGAGGCCTACCTGCCAAACCTCGCCGCGGCCCTCTACAACCTCTCCGTAGGCCTCGGAGCGGCGGGTCGGCAGGCCGAGGGCTTGGCCGCCGTCCAGGAGGTTGTCGGCCATTACCGCACCCTCGCCGAAACCAACCACGACCGCTTCGAACCTGATCTGCAGCGGTCCCTGGAGGTGACAGCTTGGCTCGAACAACTGGAGTAGTCCGGCCGGGAATACCGCACGTTCGGAATGACGCTCCCCGCCAGTCGGTGCTGTCCGCGTACTGATCTGAGTGCTCCAGCGCGTACGGAGTTGTGTGCACCACTGTCCCGTCTCAGCGAAGTCGCTCTCATGGACCGTTCCGCTCACCGTAGGCTCGTGCCGTGGTCGACGAACATGGGGCAACCGACGCCTTCAAGAACCGATGCACGAATGCGGCGCGGACGTTGGAGTCCTGCATCGGCTACTTCATCGAGCGCATCTCGTTGGACGAGTCCAACGAGGACCGCAAGGGCAACACCCTGGACGTATGGCTGCGCGAGGGGCCGCAGAAGCCCGATGTGGTGGTCTCGCTGTCCAATCTCCACTCGGTTCGCCCGTGGGAACCCGGACTGGGTGTCTCCTTCATCGATGGGATCTCCCTCGTCCACCTGCCGAAGCTGCCGTTGCCCTGGCCCGCCGAGGCGGTCGGCCGACTCGATCGCTCCGAGGGCCTGCCCGAACTGGTCTGGCTGAGGATCGCGGGACCGATCAAAGTCGACGCTGTGGCCACGACCGTGACCGTTTTCCAGGCTAAGAGCGACGATGCGGCCTCTGTGCTCCAGTGACAGCCCTGAAGCCGTTCGACGGCTCAGGCAGCAACCAAAATCTGATGAGCCTGGTCAACCGCTCAGGCGACGTCGGTGTCCCGCTCGATGGCCTGGAGGCGGTTCTTGAGGCGGTAGCTGTTGCCGTTGATGGAGATGACGTCGCAGTGGTGCAGGAGTCGGTCGAGGATGGCGGTGGCGAGGACCTCGTCGCCGAAGACCTGGCCCCATTCGCTGAAGGTCTTGTTCGAGGTCAGGATGATCGAGCCCTTTTCGTAACGCTTGGAGATCACCTGGAAGACCAGGTTCGCCTCGGCGCGTTCAAGGGGCTGGTAGCCGACCTCATCAACCACGAGGACGCTGGGCCGCAGGTAGGTGCGGAGCTTGCTGGTCAGGCGCCCGGCGGCCTCGGCGGTCTTGAGGTGGCGGACCATGTCGTCGAGGCTGGTGAAGTAGATCGAGTAGCCGGCCCGGCAGGCGGCGACCGCGAGGGCGACGGCCAGATGGGTCTTCCCGACCCCGGGCGGCCCCAGCAGGGCGGCGTTCGCCTTGGCCTCGACGAAGGAGAGCGTGGCCAGGTCCTTGACCTTGCGCGGGTCGAGCTCGGGCCGGAACGAGAAGTCGTAGTCCTCCAGTGTCTTGTGGTGCGGCAGCTTCGACAGCCGCAGGCCCTGGCGGAAGCGACGGTCGTCGCGAACGGCCAGTTCCTCGGCGAGGAGTAGGACGAGGAAGTCGAGATAGCCCATCTTCGCCTCGTCCGCCCGCTTGGCGTACTGGTTCAGGCTCTCGGCCAGGTGCGGCAGGCCCAGCTTCACGGCCATAGTGCGGATTCGGTTGCTGACCATCTGACTCAACGGACGTCCTTCGTTGGGGAGTTGGTGGTGAACGGACGGGTGCCGGTCAGCTCGTCGTAGACGGACAGCGGACGGCGGCCGACCTCGACGCGGGCGGTGGCCGCCCGGTTGAGCAGGGCCCGCAGCGGGCCGGACTCGTCGACCAGGGGCTGTTCGTGGCGGGGCCGGGGCACGACGTCCCCCGTCGTGACGCGCCTGGTGTCGCCCTTGGGCAGGCCGTCCCAGTGCCGCTCGTCGACGATGCGGGCGCCGCGGCCGACCGCCCTGGAGTGGACGGCGAGCAGGGTGGTGCCGGCCGAGTCGGGGACCGTCGAGTGCAGCACGACCTGGGACTTCGTGGCCCGGATCTCGACCAGCTGGCGCGGGCGGACCCGGCGGGCGGGCACCGAGTAGAGGTTCGCATCGAAGGCGACCAGGCAGTCCTTGCCGACGTGCCGCAGGTGGCGTTGCGCGACCACATAAGGGGTTCGCGGCAGCGGCCGCAGGGCCACGTGGTCGCGGATCGCGCGCAGTCCGATGACCTCGCCGTGGGTGCCGTGGACCCGTACGCGCCGCAGGGGCACCCAGGCCGTGAAAGCGGCGTCGAGCTCCTCGACGGAGGAGAACGCCCTCCCGGCAAGGACGTGGTCTCGGACGATCAGCACCTGGCGCTCGACCCGGCCCTTGCCGGTGGGGCGGTAGGCGGCCAGCACGTCGATGTCGAAGTCGTAGTGACCGGCGAACGCGACCGCCTCCGGGTGGAGCGGAACCGCCTCGCCGGGGGCGACGTGCCGGCGGACCACCGTCTTGGTGCGGTCGTAGACGATGCTCATCGGCACCCCGCCGAAGTGCGCGAACGCCTGCCGGTGGCAGTCGAAGAACGTCGCGAGGTCCTGGCTGGTGGTGAAGCAGCAGAACGGGTCCCGCGAGTACGACAGCGTCATGTGGAACGAGTAGACCTTCGGGATGCCGACGTGGGCGAGGATTCTGCCCTCATCACCCCAGTCCACCTGGGCCTGGGCTCCGGGAACGACCTCGAAGCGTCGGTGCAGGCCCGCGAGTTCGCTGGGGTTGATGCCGAGTTCCTCGGCGATCCGGGGCCTGGCTTCCTGCAAGTAGATCTTGATCCGCTGGTAGTTGATGGCGATCCTGTACTCCTGGACCAACCGCTCGTGGATCACCGTCCCCTTGAGCAGGATCTCGGAGCGCAGCATCGCGTCGATCAGCGGGGCGACCTCGTCGACCGTCCGCGGCCGGGGCAGGGCACCCGGTGCCCGCTGCGGAGGCGCCGCGGGGACCTGACCGGACAGGTACTTCGCGACCGTACGGCGGTTCAGTCCGGTCGCCTGCGCGATCTGCCGCTGACTCATCGCGCCGGAGTCGTACAGCGCGCGATATCGCCTCAACTCCAGCCAGCGATGCGGGTCCAGGACCACTGCCGACCGCCTCCCTGCCGCTCGAAACCGACGACAGCAGGCTCACGGACAACAGCCGGTCACCGCATCAACTCTGGTGCACAGTCACTCGTACGAGGTGGTGCATGTTGACTCGTACGCCGACACTCGCTGAGGGCCAGATCGCCGTCCTGGCGTACCAGCCAGACGTCTTCGTGGTCGAGATGGAGGACCGCGAGGCCGGGCACCTGAGCGAGGAGGCCGTCGGCCGGGCGGGTCATGTCGCCCGGCTGGTCGGCTGGCGGTGTCGCTGTTCTTGCCCAGTCGGAAGGCGACCGAGACGGTCGGGGTGAGACACGGCCGCCGATCCGCCGGTCCCACCAGCACCTGGGCTCGCGGCGGGGGCACCCGGATCCAGGTGCCGCACGCGGTGAGCACGCCCTCTCCGAGTACCGTGTTGACGGTTGCGGGGGAGCCGAAGGCCAACGGACGGAATCCGGTGACGTCGGACTTCGTGGCGGACTTCGAGACTTCCTTCCCCACGGCGTGGAGATCGCTTCCTGGGCGGAGTGCGCCCGCGCCCCACCGTATGGTGCTCGTGCGGCCGGTCAGTGAACGCTCCGACTGGCCATGCCTGTTCGAGAGTTCGCCGCTTCGCTGTGTGCCTGCGCAAGTACGGTGTGGTTGTGGCCGCCGTGGGGGCGGCGTCGAGGGAGGGGTGACGTGGGACAGCAGTTGGCGCGGGTGTCGCTGGAGGGCGGGGGTTCGATTCTCGTCGAGGCGCCGGAGGTTGCGGCCGGGCCGGTGAAGGCGGGCCGGGTCGGTGACGCGGTCCGGGATCTTCCGGCGAGTCTGGGGTCGGCGCTGGAGCCGGTGACCGACATGGCGCGCACGGTGCTGCGGCGGTTGCGGGATGCGGGGCCGACCGAGGTGGAGGTGGAGTTCGGGGTCGATCTCGCCACGGAGGCCGGGGTGGTGATCACGAAGACCGCGGCCAACTGCCATCTGACGGTGCGTGTGGTGTGGCGCAAGGGCGAGGCCGACGGTCTGGGGGCGGACGTTCCTGCGGCCGGTGATCCCGCGGCCGACGGCGAGCCGACGGCCTGATCGGATGACCGTGGAACGGGGAGTGCGGGGCGGGGTGGCCGGTGGCGTGCCGGCGGCCATCGCGCAAGTCCGCGACGGGGCCGATCTGGTGGTGGGGACGGGTTTCCTGGTCGCCGAGGACCTGGTGGTGACGTGCGCGCACGTCCTGGCGGACGGCGGCTACGGGCCCGGTTCGATGGTGGCGCTGGTCTTCCCGCACATACCCGGCGCCCCGGCGGTCACCGGCCGGGTGCTGGAGGAGACGTGGCGTGAGCCGCACGAGCAGGACGTCGCGCTGGTGAGGCTGGAGCGCGCGGTGGTGGGGGTGGCGCCGCTGCGCCTGGGCTCGGCGGCGGGCGCGCGGGGGCACCGGGTGCGCTCCTTCGGGTTCCCCGTGCAGGCGCCGCCGGGCGGGCACTTCGGGTTCGCCGCCGCGGGCGGTCTGCTGCCCGCCGCTGACAGCGCCGGCGAGCTGCTGCAGCTCACCGCCGCCAACGACCTCACCACCGGGTTCAGCGGCGGGCCGGTTCTGGACGAGACGACCGGCCTGGTGGTGGGGATGCTCACCGCGATCACCGCCCCGGACCCCCACGACCGGGGCCTGGGCATCGCCTACGCCACCCCGACCGCCGTCCTGCGCGAGGCGTGGCCCGCGCTGGACGAGCACGACGTGTCGCCCTATCGCGCACTGGAACCGTTCGCCGCCGAGCACGCCCGCTGGTTCCACGGCCGCGAGGAAGCGGTGCGCCAGGTCCTGACGGGCCTGGCCGGGGGGCGGCGGGTGGTGCTGCTCCTCGGGCCGTCCGGGTCGGGAAAGTCCTCCCTGGTCCAGGCGGGGGTGCTGCCGGCGTTGGCCGCCGGGCGGCTGCCGGGCAGTGACTGCTGGCGGCCCGTGGTCGTGCGGCCGGGCCCTGCCCTGCCGGCCGCCCTCACACAGGCGGGCCTGCCCGGCGCCGAGGCTGAAGGCACCGGGGCGGACACCACTGCCGGGCCGGACATCGCCGGTGGAGTGGACGCCATCGGCGGGGCGGACGCTGCGGCCCCTGAAACCCGCGTCGTGCTGGTCGTCGACCAGTTCGAGGAACTCCTCGCCCCCTCCGCCGGCCCCGAGGCCCTCCAAGTGCTCGCCCGGATCACCGCCGCGATCCGCTCCGACGCGGCCCTCAGCGTGGTTCTCGTGATGCGCGACGACTTCTACTCCCGCCTGTCCGCGCTGGCCCCGGACCTGCTGGACGCCGCGCTGCGGGCGAGGGGCGTCCTCAACGTCCCCGCCACCCTCACCGCCGCGGACCTGGAGGCGATCGTCACCGGCCCCGCCCGCGACCTGGACACGCACTTCGACCCGGACCTCGCGGAGCGGATCATCGCGGACGTCCTGGCCCTGAATCCTCGCACCGCCGGCGACGCGCCCGTCACCGTCCTGCCGCTACTCGAAGTCGCCCTTACCCGGTTGTGGGAACGCCGCCTGGACTACGACGGCCGTCTCACCCACGACGCCTACCGCAGCATCGGCGCCGTCACCGGTGCCCTCACCGAGTGGTGCGACACCGCCCTGCGCGAACTCGACGAAGACCAGCGGCACATCGCCCGCAGGATCCTGACAGCACTGGTACGCCCCGCCGACGCCTCCCTGAACATTCCGGCGGCGCGCCAGCAGCTCCCGCTCGGCGAGCTTCGCGAGCTGGCCGCCGCCGACGCCGCCCCCGACACGTTGCGGGCCGTCGACGAGGTCCTGGCGGTCCTCGCCCGGCACCGCATCGTCACCACCGACCGGCTACACGAGGGCACACGGCCCAACGACCCGGAGGGGACCGCGGTGGCCGAACTGGTCCACGACGCGCTCATCCGCGACTGGGACACCCTGCGCGGATGGGTCGAGCAGGACCTCCGCTTCCACGACTGGCTCCACCGTGCCCGCCTCCAGCATGCCCGCTGGCAGGAACACCGCGATCCCCAGGACCTGCCCTCCGGAACCCTCCTCGCGGAAGGCACCGACTGGTCGGAACGCCGCCGGCTGCCGGCCGGCCTCGAGGACTTCCTGCGGGCCGGACGCCACCGCCAGCAGGCCGCCGCCCGACGCAGCCGACGCCTCAACATCGTCCTGGCCACCGCGCTCGCTCTCGCCCTGATCGCCTCGGGGATCGCCTTGTTGCAATGGCAGGCCACGCTCGCCGCCCAACAGACCGCGATCGCCGCCGGCATCGAGATCGCCGCCCAGCAGGGCGCGCAGTCCCGGCTGCTCGCCGCCCAGTCCGCTTCCCTGATCGCCACCGACCCGGATCTGGCCGCCCTCCTCGCGGTCGCCGCTTACCGTGCCAGCCCCACCCCGGAGGCCATCCTCGCCCTCCGCGTCGGCGCGCACCTCCCCTTGCGCCATCGCCTCGATGCCTCCGGGGGCGCGTCGTCCTTGGTGTTCAGCCCGGACGGGCGCACCCTCGCCACCGGCGGCTACGACGGCGTGCGGTTGTGGGACGCGGCCACCGGTAAGCGCACCGCCACCCTCACCGGCAACACCCGTACCGTGCGTTCGGTGGCGTTCAGTCCGGACGGGCGCACCCTGGCCACCGGCGGTGACGACGCCACCGTGCGGTTGTGGGACCCGGCCACCGGCAAGACCACCGCCACCCTCACCGGCCATAGCGGTGCCGTGCGTTCGGTGGCGTTCAGTCCGGACGGGCGCACCCTGGCCACCGGCGGCGAGGACGGCAGCGTGTGGTTGTGGGACGTGGTCACCGGCAAGGGGGCCGCCACCCTCACCGGCCTCAGCAGAATCGGGTTGTCGGTGGTGTTCAGTCCGGACGGGCGCACCCTCGCCGCCGGCGACTACGACGGCGTGCGGCTGTGGGATACCACCACCGGCAAGGCCCTCACCACCCTCGCCACCAACGTCAATTCGGTGGCGTTCAGTCCGGACGGGCGCACCCTCGCCACCGGCGACTACTACGGCAGCGTGCGGCTGTGGGACACCGCTACAGGCGAGACCACCGCCACCCTCACCGGCAAGGTGCAGACGTGGGACCCGGCCAGTGGCAAGATCACGGTCACCCCCGGGGGCCATACCGGTGCCGTGAAGTCGGTGGCGTTCAGTCCGGACGGGCGCACCCTCGCCACCGCTAGCGGCGACGAAGCCGTGCGGCTGTGGGATACCGCTACCGGCAAGCCCGCCGCCTCCCTCCCCGCTGAAGTGGAATGGGTGGCGTTCAGCCCGGACGGGCGCACCCTCGCCACCGGCGGCCACTCTGACAGCACGCGGCTGTGGAATGCGGCCGCCATCAGAACCGTCGCCACCCTCAACCGCAGCAATGACGCGAATTCGGTGGCGTTCAGTCCGGACGGGCGCACCCTCGCCGCCGGCGGCGCGGATGACAGCGTGGGGTTGTGGGATACCACCACCGGCGAGACCATCGCCATCCTCACCGGCCACGTCGGTGCCGTGAAGTCGGTGGCGTTCAGCCCGGACGGGCGCACCCTCGCCACCGGCGGCGACGACGACAGCGCCCGGTTGTGGGACACCACCACCGGTAAGACCACCGCCATCCTCACCGGCCACACCCATACCGTGAATTCGGTGGCGTTCAGCCCGGACGGGCACACCCTCGCCACCGCTAGCAGCGACGAAGCCGTGCGGCTGTGGGGCACGGCCACTGGCAATAC